>NZ_JAELUD010000044.1:0-36217 GCF_016429185.1 Aquitalea sp. ASV11 | reverse complement strand
CCCCCCCCCCCCCCCCCCCCCCCCCCCCCCCCCCCCCCCCCCCCCCCCCCCCCCCCCCCCCCCCCCCCCCCCCCCCCCCCCCCCCCCCCCCCCCCCCCCCCCCCCCCCCCCCCCCCCCCCTCTTTTTTGCGTTCGTCTCGTGGGCTCGGAGATGTGTATAAGAGACAGGCTACAAACTGCGCTCAGGCACTGATCTGGCTGCACGCTATGACACTGAATATCGTCAGGGCTATCTGAATCAGACGGTATCGGTGAAGTTGAACATGTTGTTCTGATAGATTTCTCATTGTCAGGATCAGGGCAGCACTATCCGGCTTGGCTGGATAGTGCTGCTTTTGCATTCTAATGGTGCGTACAGTCATGTGCCGGGCAATGAAACCGGCAGTTTGCATCCTGTCCATCACAAAATGACCATTCACCATGCCGCGTATATTCCGTTTGATTATCTGTCTGCTGGCTGCAGGTCTGACTGCTTGTGCCACTGTCCCATCCACTCAGCAACGGCTGGACATTGCCAATGCTCTGGCCAGTCGCGCTGCCTGGGCAGAGGAAAACATCAACGGCGGAGCCTTTACCCTGGCAACATGGCATGCTGTCCCGCTCAAGCACTCTGCGCGGTTGACGGTATATATCGAGGGTGATGGCCTGGCGTGGTTATCGCCATCCACAGTATCGGATGATCCAACCCCATTGAATCCGTTGGCACTGAAATTGGCACTCTCTCAGCCAAGTGGAAATGCAGTCTATATGGCGCGCCCTTGCCAGTATGTTCCGGACAGCTTGTCAGCATGTCCGTCACGCTATTGGACGCAGTCCAGATTTGCCGAAGAAGTCATTCAGGCAAGTGACCATGTGCTATCGCAGCTAAAGGCACGTGCCGGTGCTACCCGCTTGACCATAGTGGGCTATTCCGGTGGAGGTGCTGTGGCTGCCTTGCTGGCGGCCCGGCGCAATGATGTTGACAAGCTGATTACCGTTGCGGGGAATCTGGATCATCAGCTTTGGACAGATGCCAAGGGGCTGACGCCGCTTTCTTCCTCGCTCAACCCGGCCACATACAGTGTGCAACTATCACATGTGCAGCAGTGGCATTTTGTCGGTAGTGATGATCAGGTGATTCCACCTGCCATTGCACAGCAGTTTGCGCAGCGCTTTCCGCTTGCACAAAGACCCCGTGTGATTGTATTGGAGGGCAAAGACCATCACTGCTGCTGGGAGCAAGATTGGCCGGAGCTTTGGCATAAGTTTGCCTTTGATCAGTAAGCGATTCCGCTGTTTTTCAGACTGCTGTCCGCTTGCATGGTGGCTTTGCCCAGCCAGCATGGAGCAATTTACTGTCATTTGATACAACGCGTACAACACAAAACTCCAACAGTCTGGCCGCGCGCTTTGCGTTAGCGTAGTGCATGATCGTTTTCTGCCTGTGCGGACAGTCTTGATGGAACAAATCACCGTATACGCCTTTCCGGTTTTCCTGCTACTGATGCTGGTGGAAATCGGCTACGGCCTGGCCGTTGGCCGGAATACCTACCGCCTGAGCGATGCACTGGCCAGTCTGAGCCAGGGGCTGCAGAGCCAGCTGGTGGCCAGTGTCAGCATGCTGTTCCAGCTTGGCCTGTATGCGCTCACCTGGCAGCATCTGGCCATCTTCCCCCATGCGGCCTTGTGGGCCACGCCCTGGGGCTGGCTGCTGGCCATTGTCATGTTCGACTTCTGCGATTACTGGCTGCACCGCGTGGGGCATGAAAGCGCGGTGTTCTGGGCGGCACATGCAGTGCATCACCAGAGCCAGCATTTCAATCTGTCCACCGCCTTGCGGCAGGAAAGCACGGTGGCGTTTCTGGGCTGGCCCTTCTATCTGCCCATGGCCTTGCTGGGGGTGCCGCCGGCCCAGTTTGCCCTGGCCGGGCTGATTGTGTTGCTGTACCAGTTCTGGATTCATACCGAGCACATCGGCAAGCTGGGCTGGTTCGACCGGGTGTTTTCCTCGCCCTCCAACCACCGGGTGCATCATGCGGTGAACGACCAGTATCTGGACAAGAATTACGGCGGAATGCTGATTATCTGGGACCGCTTGTTCGGCACCTTCATCGAAGAGGATGAGGCCCCGGTGTACGGCACCCGCACGCCGCTCAATAGCTGGAATCCCTTGTGGGCGGTGGCATCCGGCTATGTGCCGCTGTGGCAGCTGGCGCGCCGCGCGCCGCGCTGGCAGGACAAATTGAAAGTCTGGTTCAAGGCGCCGGGCTGGCTGCCGCCCGGCGTGCGCGATGACAGCCCGGCTTTTGACCTGCAAGCCGCCCGACAGCGTTATGACCCGCCGCTGACGCGCGCAGCCATGCTGATGGCCGTGGTGCAGTTTGTCTTGCAGACGGCCGCTGCCGCGGCCTATCTGTGGCAGAGCGATGTGCTGTCCACGCCCGCCTTGTGGGGTTTTGCCCTGCTGCAACTGGCTGGGCTGTTCGGCCTTGGTCGTTTGTTGCAGGGTGTGTGCTCACCCTGGCGTCTGCTGGCGCTGGATGTGCTGTTGATGTTGCTGGCGGCTGCTGGCAGCCTGTTGTGAGTCCCAAGCCGGCTGTCGCATTTATGCGGCAGTTGCGCGTCTTTCATCTCTGCTGCGCGGTGTGGCGGGCCGGCGTTCTGGCCTGCTTGCCCTGCTTATCCTGCTGGCATCTGGAATCATAAAACGCTGATATTGGCGGTTCCGGACTTGTGCTGCAGACATTTCCTGTACGGTTTTCCGTGTGTGCCGACTGGCACTGACAAGCTGCTTTGCATGATGGTGCAATGCACGATAAGCCGGTTGTCACCCTGTTTCTTCTGTTGCTTACACGGATAATTCATTTTTGTTTACAGCACCTTGGTGTTAATGGTTAACCCTGCTTTACAAGCTGGCGGGCGAACCGTTAGTGTCTTTCGACGAGGTGCTTTCCCATGCGCGGCACTGCTCTTGCCCGGATCTTGACCCGCCTGCCAGTGGCAGGCCGGATGGTTCGGGGTGAGAGATGGTGATGCCGCCGCCCTGCGCGTACCGGCTCTGGTTGAGCAGTGATCCTGCCCGGAGACCCTGCCGTGTTGACCGGATTGTCAGACGGTATATGGTAGGCAAATGTCGCAATTATGTAAAAGTATTGCGCAAAATCAACAATCGTGTTTTTAATATAATTCAAACGCTCGTTCGAAATAAGCATCGCACGGGCGTTCGCTATCTTTGGTTTTTGTTTTTGTCATTTCACATTGCAGGAGATTCACACCATGCAGATCGCTATTCCGGCCGAAAGGCTGGCTGGTGAAAAACGCGTGGCCGCAACACCGGAAACGGTGAAAAAGCTGGTTGCCATGGGTCACGCCGTGGTGGTCGAGCAGGGAGCCGGGCAGTTTGCCGCCGCTCCCGATGCGGCTTACGTTGATGTCGGGGCCAGCATTGCCCCGGATCGTGCCCAGGCGCTGGCCCAGGCGGATATCGTGCTGACCGTGCGTCCGCTGGACGAAGAGGGCATTGCCCAGCTGAAAACCGGCGCGGTGCTGATCGGCCAGCTGGCCCCCTACCAGAACAGCACTTTCCCTCAGCTTGCGGCCAGGAAGGTTTCCGCCTTTGCCATGGAACTGCTGCCGCGAACCACGCGCGCGCAGAGCATGGACGTGCTGTCCAGCCAGAACAACATTGCCGGTTACAAGGCGGTGCTGCTGGCCACCCATTACTACCCGCGCTTCATGCCCATGCTGATGACGGCTGCCGGTACGGTAAAGCCGGCCAAGGTGCTGATCATGGGTGTGGGTGTGGCCGGTTTGCAGGCCATTGCCACCGCCAAGCGTCTGGGTGCGGTGGTGGAAGCCACCGACGTGCGCCCGTCCACCAAGGAGCAAGTGGAATCGCTGGGCGGCAAGTTCATCGAAGTACCGATGACCGATGAAGAAAAGGCCGCCAGCGATGGCGTGTACGCCAAGGAAATGTCGGACGACTACAAGCGTCGTCAGGCGGAACTGGTGAGCAAGCACGCCCGTGCTGCCGACATCATCATCACCACCGCGCTGATTCCGGGCAAGAAAGCCCCGACGCTGATCAGCGCCGACATCGTGGCCGCGATGAAGCCGGGTTCGGTCATCATCGACATCGCCGCCGAAGCCGGTGGCAACTGTGAACTGACCCAGCCGGGCGAAGTGGTGGTGACTGACAACCACGTCACCGTGGTGGGCCAGTTCAACCTGCCGGGCGAACTGGCGGCAGATGCCTCCAGCCTGTATGCCAAGAACCTGCTGACCTTCCTGTCGCTGATGCTGAGCAAGGAAGGTTTCACCCTCAATCTGGAAGACGACCTGCTGGCGGCCACCCTGGTGACCCACGACGGCCAGGTACGTTTCCCGGCGGCCAACTAAGGAGAACAGAGATGGTCGATCCCTTTATCGCCAGCCTTACCGTCTTCGTGCTGGCTGTGTTTGTCGGCTACCACGTGGTGTGGAACGTCACCCCGGCGCTGCATACCCCGCTGATGGCGGTGACCAATGCCATTTCCGGCATCATCATCGTCGGCGCCATGCTGCAGGTAGTGGACATCAACGGTTCCGAAATCACCCTCACCTCGGTGCTGGGTACCATCGGCATCTTCCTGGCCAGTATCAACATCTTCGGCGGCTTCATGGTCACCCAGCGCATGCTGGACATGTTCAAGAAGAAGAAAAAATAAGGAAGAACCATGGCTAATATTTCCGCAGTACTTTATCTGGTGGCGGCCGTGCTGTTCATCCTGGCGCTCAAGGGGCTGTCCAGCCCGGTGACGGCGCTGCGCGGCAACAAGTTCGGCATCATCGGCATGGTCATTGCCGTGGGTACCACCTTCATGATCATGGACAAGCCGGTGCTGGGGCTGATTGCCGCTGCCATCATCGGTGGTGCCGTGATTGGCGGCTGGAAAGCCAAAACGGTTGAAATGACCGGCATGCCGGAGCTGGTGGCCGCCATGCACTCGCTGGTGGGCCTGTCCGCGGTACTGATTGCCGTGGCTGCCATTTTCCATACCGGCGTGGAACATACCCCGGTGCAGAAGGTGGAACTGTTCATTGGCGCATTTATTGGTGCCATCACCTTCACCGCCTCGGTGATTGCCTACGGCAAGCTGTCTGGCCGCTTTGGTTCCAAGGCTGTCAGCTTCAATGGTCAGCATTTGCTGAACCTGGTGCTGGCACTGGCCATGGTGGGTTTTGGCGTGGCCTACTTCGTGACCGACAGCCATGCCGCCTTCCTGCTGATGGTGGCCATTGCGCTGGTACTGGGTGTGACGCTGATCATCCCGATTGGCGGTGCCGACATGCCGGTAGTGGTGTCCATGCTCAACTCCTACTCCGGCTGGGCGGCGGCTGGTATCGGCTTCACGCTGAATAACCCGGTGCTGATCATTGCCGGTGCCTGCGTGGGTTCGTCCGGTGCCATCCTGTCCTACATCATGTGCAAGGCGATGAACCGTTCCATCGTGTCCGTGCTGCTGGGTGGTTTTGGTGCCGAGGCGGCGGCTGGCGGTGCAGCGGGTGACAGTGGTCCGAAGAACTACAAGTCCGGTTCGGCAGAAGATGCAGCCTTCCTGATGAGCAATGCCGACAGTGTGGTGATCGTGCCGGGTTATGGCCTGGCGGTATCGCGCGCCCAGCATGCCCTGCAGGAGTTTGCCGAGCTGCTGCACGAGAAAGGCGTGACCGTGCGTTACGCCATTCACCCGGTGGCAGGCCGTATGCCGGGCCACATGAACGTGCTGCTGGCCGAAGCCGAAGTGCCGTACGAGCAGGTGCTGGAGATGGAGGAGATCAACTCCGACTTCAACAATACCGACGTGGTGCTGGTGATTGGTGCCAACGACGTGGTGAACCCGGCGGCGCAGAAGGACAAGTCCAGTCCCATCTATGGCATGCCGATTCTGGAAGCGCACAAGGCACGTACCGTGATCGTGGTGAAGCGTTCGATGAGCGTGGGCTATGCCGGCCTCGACAACGAGTTGTTCTACATGGACAAGACCATGATGGTGTTTGGCGATGCCAAGAAAGTGGTGGAAGACCTGGTGAAGGGCGTGGTGCACTAAGCACTGCTGGCAAAGGTATCTCCCCATCCAACCCCGCCTGTTTGGCGGGGTTTTTTCATGCTTTGCTGCCAGTGGAACGGCTATGGCCATCCTTGTGGAGAGTTGACAGTGGTCGCCGGATGGAACTCATGGCTGGTTCCGGCCTCTTAAATATTAGTATTGTTTAATTTTGGAGATAGCAATGCACTGGAAAACCACCGCCATCATTGTCGCCCTGTTGTCTGCCCCGGTGCTGGCCCGGCCAAACCTGATCGGTACTGACTGGCAGCTGGTGTCGCCCAAGGTGGCCGAACCGCAACCCACGCTGTCGTTTCAGGCCAAGGGCATCAGCGGCTTTGCCGGCTGTAACCGTTTTACCGGCCATCCCAATGCCGAGGGCAAACTGGTGATTGCCACCACGCGCATGATGTGCCCCCCGGCCATGATGCAAACCGAACAGGCCTATGTCGGTTTCCTGTCGCAACCCTTCCAGATCAAGACCGACGGCAAGGCACAGCAACTGGTGTTGACGGGTAAGGCTGGCGACGAATACCGCTTTGTGCGCAAGCAGGACAAGGCCGCAGGCCAGAGCACCGCGGCCACGGCCCCGGTACAACGCCCGCAGTATCTGTATGTCAGTGCCGTGCGCAAGAACTGCAGTGCCGGTGCAGGGCAGATGCAATGCCTGCAGGTACGCAGCAGTGAAAACCAGCCCTGGCAGCTGTTCTATGGCGAAATCGAAGGTTTTACCCCGCAGCCTGATACGGCCTACTACCTGAAGCTGCGTTATGAAACGGTGCCCAACCCTCCGGCGGATGCCTCGACGGTACGGACCATTCTGGAACGGGTAGTGTTCAGTGAAACCGTCAAGCGCTCCGTGATGTAAGCCGCGATTGTGATAGCAAGAAAAAAGCCCGCTTGTGCGGGCTTTTTTGTGGATGACAATGGGGCTCAGTCGCCCTTGGCCAGTGCCAGTTCCAGGCTGCGGTGGTAATGCTGTGCGGCCTGTTCTTCCTTGCCGGTGGCTTCAAACAGCCGGGCCAGTTCGGCATTGGCACATAGCGTCGGCTCAATGGAGTTGCTGGCTTCCAGATAGCTTTGCGCCTTGCCCCACAGTTGCTGGTTCATGGCCAGACGGCCCAGCGCCAGCAGCAGCATGTAGTCGCGCGGACGGGTTTTCAGCCAGTCTTCGGCACTGCGCATCAGCTCCAGACGTTTTTCCGGCGACAGGCGCTCGGCCAGCTGGCCCAGTTCGCGGGCCAGTTCCGGCGTGGCCTGATCCTCATCCGCCAGTGCTTCGGCCAGCAGGGTGGCGGCATAGTCGAAGTCTTCCAGCGCAATCAACCGGCTGACGATCTCGCTGACCAGAACAGGGTTGCGACGCTCGGCTTCCGGAATGCGGCGCAGCCAGTCGCGTACCTCACGGCTGCCGACAAAGCCGGTCAGCTGCTGGCTGTAAGCGGCCAGGCGATAACGACGGGCCTGTGACGGTTCCAGCGCTTCTGCCTTGAGCAGCTTTTCGGTCAGCGCCAATACGGCTTCCGGCTGACGTTGCAGCAAACGCACTTTCAGTTCCAGGCGCAGGGCATTGGTGAGATTGGGCGACAGGGCACGGGCACGCTCGATGGCTGCCAGTGCGCCCAGTGCATCCTTGGCTTCCAGCTTCAGCTCGGCATCGAGCATGTGGCGCGCCAGTTGCAGGCGCTCGGGCAGGGTGTCCAGCTGTTGCAGGTACTGGTCACGCTTGTCCAGATCGCCGGTAGCGCCGGCAGAGCGGGCGGCCAGCAGCAGGGCCAGCGCACGGTTTTCTGCCGCGTACTCGTCTTCCATGGCCTTGAGGGCTTCGCGTTCGGCTTTCTGGAAGCGGCCTTCAAAAAAGGCGATCCCCGCTTCGCGCAGGGCGTGGCGGGCTGCTTTCAGCTTTTTCTGGCGCTGGAAACGCTTCACCTCGGCCGGCAGCCCGGCGGTGATGCTGATGACACGCATCACGGCATAAGCCAGCACGATGAGCACCACAATGCCCAGCAGCAGCAGGTTGAACGACACTTCCATACGCCACGGCGGCAGGAACAGGATGGCGTAGCCGGTATTCAGGGTGGAGGCCAGCCCCACCAGTACGGCCAGCGCAAACAGGCCGGTAATCCAGATGACGAATTTCACCGCTTAGTCTCCCTTGTTGCCCTGCGCGTCACGAACCGCCTTCAGGCTGGCGTTGAGGTCGGGCAGGGTGACGGACAGCGGAGCGGACTTGAGCTCTTGCAAGGTGGCCAGCCACTGGCGCGTGGCCGGGGCGTTGCCATCGAAATAGCGCTGCACATAATCCTGGGCGGCATTGATGTCGGCGCTGTAGGTGGTGCCGTCACGTTGCAGCAGTGCCAGGCGTGCGTCCAGCAGGCGCATTTTCAGGTTCTCGCGCAGGAAGAAGGACTGCTCCGGCGACAGCAGCAAGGCTTCCGGCTTGTCCATGCGGCGGATGTGCACCAGCTCGCCCAGGCTCTGGCTGATGTCGGCCACCAGACGTTCCCAGAAAGGGGCGGTGTCCGCCACGCGCTTGGTGGTTTGCTTGTCCTGCAGATGATGGGCATCCACCACCAGCGGCATGCTGCTACTGGACAGCATCAGGCGGTCCAGCTTCACGGTCAGGCCGACGCTGTCCAGCACGGGCAGGGCCTTGAGTTTTTCCAGGTCGGTAGCCACTGCCTTTTTCACGGCAATCAGCTGCGGCTGATCAAACTTGGACAGGCGTGCGTCCACCATCTGCAGGGCAGAGATGGCCGCGGTGACATTACCGGCCAGCTGCAGCTGCTGGCTGGCAATGGCCAGCGTGTGTTCCACCTCGGACAGCAGCCAGTCGGAGCGGTTTTTGGTCAGCTCCTGGTACATGCCGTTCAGGGTGTTGTACTGACCGGCGGATTCATTCACGCGGGTTTCCAGCACCGCCAGCTTGGCATCGGTAGCGCGGGCGGCGCTGAGCGCCTGTTCGGTCAGGCCGCGCAATTCCTTGGAGGCACCATTGCCTTCGGCCATGCGGCCCGCCAGTTCCTGGCGTGCGGCGGCCAGTTCCTGCTGGGTGCTGTACAGCTGGTAGCCCGACAGGCCAAGGGCGGCCAGTGCCACCAGCAGGGCCAGGTTCAGCTGTTTTTTGCGGGCGGGACGGGGAGTGTCGACAGTCTGGGTTTCGCTCATGGGTGACGGCAGAACCATTCTCTGAGGCCGCTGACGAGCGCTTCGTCATCGGCCCGGGTTGTCACGATGCGTGTCGCGCCCAGTGCCTGCAATCGTTCGGCAATGCGCGGGTGCGGCACGCAATACAAAAGGCATTGTAACGTCACGGCCCTTGCCGGGCCAGCCAGTCTGAACAATTGCTCCACCATTTCGCTGGAAGTGATCACCATGGCGTCTGGCAGGTCATTATCCAGCAAGCCCCAGTCCGGCGTGCCGTCCACGCGCTGGTAGACCTCGGCCAGTGTCACAGCGGCGCCGCGCTGGCGCAGGGTGTCGGCCAGCAAGGCGCGGCCGCCAAGGCCCCGCACGATCAGCCAGTGCTGGCCGGCAACATCCGCCAGTTGGGGCAGGGCCAGCAGGGCTTCGCTGTCGCTGCCGGCGGCGGGGAACAGGATGTCCTGCCCGCAAAGCCCGGCCAGGCGGCGTGCGCTGGCCTGGCCCACGCAGGCCAGTCGGGCATTGACAGGCTGTTGTTGCAATACCGGCCAGGCAATATCGATGGCGCTGGGGCTGACAAAAAACAGCCAGTCCGCCAGTGCGGCTTGTTGTGGCAAGTGTGCCAGCGCATCAGGACGAGGCTGGATGTCCATTACCGGGAAGGGTTGCCCCTGCCAGCCGGCATCGGCCAGCAGGGTCAGCAAACGGCCGCTTTGTGCGGCCGGTCTGGCCACCAGGATGCGGCGGCCGGCTGTTGTCATGCCTGGTCTTTCAGTACGGCGTCAATCAGCGGCTTGGCACCATCGTCCAGCAGGCGCTTGGCCACGGCGCGGCCCAGCGAGTCGGCATACTGGCGCGGTGCACTGGCGGTGGCGGTCAGCATGACCGAGCCATCCGGATGCGCCACAAAGCCGCCCAGGGTGAGCACGTCATCGGTCAGGGTGGCAAAGGCGCCCAGCGGCACCTGGCAGCTGCCGCCCAGTTCGCGCGCCAGTGCACGCTCTGCGCTGACACAGGCGTGGGTGTCCGGGTGGTTCAAGGGTTGCAGCAGGGCCAGCATATCGGCGCGGTCGGCGCGGATTTCAATACCCAGTGCACCTTGACCGGCGGCCGGCAGGCTTTCGGATGGGGCGAGTTCTGCGCGAATCCGGTCGTGTAGTTCCAAGCGCTTCAGGCCGGCGGCAGCCAGAATGATGGCGTCGTACTCGCCTTCATCCAGCTTGCGCAAGCGGGTTTGCACATTGCCGCGCAACGGTTTGATCACCAGTTGCGGGTAGCGGGCGCGCAGTTGCGATTCGCGGCGCAGGCTGGAGGTGCCCACTACGCTACCGGCCGGCAGCTCGGCCAGGCTGGCATATTTATTGGAAACAAAAGCATCGCGCGGGTCTTCGCGTTCGCAGATGGCGGCCAGGGCAAAGCCCTCCGGCAGCACCATGGGCACGTCCTTGATGGAGTGTACGGCGAGGTCGGCACGGCCTTCGGCCAGGGCAACTTCCAGCTCTTTCACGAACAGGCCCTTGCCGCCGATCTTGGACAGGGTCTTGTCCAGGATCTGGTCGCCCTGGGTGGTCATGCCCAGAATTTCGACAGTAAGGTGCGGGTACAGTGCTTGCAGGCGGGCCTGGATGTGTTCGGCCTGCCACATGGCCAGGCGGCTTTCGCGGCTGGCAATGACGATCTTGTCCATGAATTGCGGTCCTGACGATGAATTTTCGCCCGATTCTAGCATGCAGCCGGGGTGATGCCTGGAGTGGCATCAAGGAAAAGCCATTTCCTGCCCAGGGTCACGATCAAGGGTGAACCCGCGTTGCTGTTGTGCACAAAATGTGCGAAAAAAATCAGGAAAATTCGGTAATGAACACACTACAGCTGCAATGCTGCCTATGATGGTCGTGGCGCAGCCGCTTGAAGTCAGATTGCAGTCTGACTTGAACAGGTTGCCCGACCATTTAATAAACAGGCCAACGGCCATGCCACGCTCGACATGGTGTCAGTACCGATTGGCCAGACAATGCAACAAAGGAAACAGGACATGACGGAGCTGGACAAGGATCTTCCCCTACGTGCCGACCTGGCGCGGCTGGACCGCCTCTTGGGCGAAGTGTTGCATGCCCAGGAAGGACCGCAGGTATATCAGGAGGTAAAGGCCATTGCGGCACGTACCCCGGAGCAGCGCGCATTGCCGCTGCCGGATACCCTGTCGCCCAAGGCCACCACTGCCCTGGTGCGCGCCTGTGGCCTGTATGCGCAGTTGTTCAATATTGCGGAAGACCTGCACCACACCCGTCGTCGTCGTGCGCACCAGATTGCCGGTTCGCGTCCGCAGCAAGGCAGTCTGAACCGGGCGCTGGCACGCCTGAAAGAGGAAGGCGTCAGCTTTGCCCAGCTGTCCGACACCCTGCAGGATGCCTATGTCGGTGCCATCCTTACCGCCCACCCCACCGAAGTGCAGCGCCAGAGCGTGCTGGACGGCCACCGTGCGGTGCGCAAATTCCTCAGCCAGCTCGGTTCGCCGGACCTGACCCCGGAAGAGGAAACCGAACTGGATGGCAAGCTCAAGCGGGTGATCCTGTCGATGTGGCAGACTTCGGAAATCCGCCATTTCAAACTGTCGGTGGAAGACGAAATCAAGAACGGCGTGGCCTATCACCCGATGACCTTCTTCTCCGCCCTGCCGCGCCTGTACGACAGGCTGGGCAAGGAAGTGGAATCCGCCTGGGGACAGAGCCCAACCCTGCCGCCCTTCATTCGGGTGGGCAGCTGGATTGGTGGCGACCGCGACGGCAACCCCAATGTCAACGCCACCGTGTTGCGCCATGCCTTTACCCTGCAAGCCACCCAAGCTTTTGAGCACTATTTGTCCGAACTGGCATCGCTGTACCGCGAACTGTCGCTGTCCGAGCGCCATGTCAGCGTGAGCCCGGCCTTGCAGGCCCTGTCCGACCAGACGCCGGACAACAAGGAAAGCCGCGAACAGGAACCCTATCGCCGCGCGCTGGCCACCATTGAAGCCCGTTTGCTGGGCAAGGCTGCCGAGCTGGGGCTGGCGGTGCGTGGTCGCTGGCCGGTGGCCGAGGCCTATCGTGACACCGCCGCCTTCCAGGCGGACCTTACCATCGTGGCGGATTCGCTGATTGCCCACGGCAGCGACTTGCTGGCCGATGGCCGTCTGGCACGCCTGCGCCGCGCGGTGGAAGTGTTCGGCTTCTTCCTGATGCCGGTGGACCTGCGCCAGTTTGCCGGTATGCACGAAGCCGTGGTGAGCGAGCTGTTTTCCAGTGCCGGACTGGAACATTACCCGGCGCTGGACGAGACCGCGCGCATTCGCGTATTGCTGCGCGAACTGGCCACCCCGCGCCTGCTGTACTCGCCGTATCAGCAGTACAGCGCCGATACCGAAAAAGAGCTGGCCATCTTCCGCGAAGCCGCGCTGATCCAGCAGCAGTTCGGTACCGAGGCCATCAGCCAGAGCATCATTTCCAACTGCGCTTCGGTCAGCGACATCCTGGCGCTGGCGCTGATCCTGAAGGAAACCGGCCTGATCCGGCTGGAAAACGGCCTGCCGGTGTCCACCATCAACGTGGTGCCGCTGTTCGAAACCATTGCCGACCTGGTGGCTGCCACCGACATCATGGACACGCTGTTTGCGCTGCCGTGGTACCAGTTGCTGCTCAAGAGCCGTGGCATGCTGCAAGAAGTGATGCTGGGTTATTCCGACAGCAACAAGGATGGCGGCTATCTCACCAGCCAGTGGGAGCTGTACAAGGCGGAACAGCGTCTGGTGCAGAGCTTTGACAAGGCCGGCGTCAAGCTGCGTCTGTTCCACGGCCGTGGCGGTTCGGTGGGCCGTGGTGGCGGTCCGTCCTTCGAAGCCATCATGGCGCAACCGGCCGGCAGCGTGGCCGGACGCATCCGCATTACCGAGCAGGGCGAGGTGATTGCCTCCAAGTATTCCGACCCCGACATCGGCACCCGTAACCTGGAAGCGCTGGTGGCTGCCACGCTGGAAGCCAGCCTTACCACCCACCCCAGCTGCGAGGCGGATGGCGAAGTATTCGACGAGCTGTCCGAAGCTGCCTTCAAGGCCTATCGCCAGCTGGTGGAAACCGAAGGCTTCATGCAGTACTTCCTGGAAGCCACGCCGATCAATGCCATTGCCAAGCTCAACATCGGCAGCCGCCCAGCGTCGCGCAAGAGCCTGGCCAGCATCAAGGACCTGCGTGCCATTCCCTGGGTGTTCTCCTGGTCGCAATCACGGGTGATGCTGCCCGGCTGGTTCGGTTTCGGCTCGGCCGTGGCCGGTTTCATTGCCCGCCATGGCGACGAAGGCCTGGCCCGTCTGCAAGGCCTGTATCGCACATCGCCCTTCTTCCAGGTGATTCTGTCCAATATGGAACAGGTGCTGGCCAAGGCCGACCTGGGCATCGCGCGCCGTTTTGCCGCGCTGGTGGAAGACCGGGCGCTGGCGGACAAGCTGTTTGGCCAGATTGAAGCGGAATGGCAGAAGACCCACGATGCCTTCTTTGCCATCAGCGGCCAGACCAGCCTGCTGGAACAGAACCCCACCCTGCACCGCAGTCTGGAAACCCGCCTGCCGTACCTGGATGCACTCAACCTGCTGCAGGCCGACCTGCTGCAACGCCTGCGTGCCAACCCGGACGATGCCGAGGCGCTGTACGCCATTCACCTCACCATCAATGGCACCTCGGCTGGTTTGCGTAATAGCGGCTGATCTGTCTTTCCGCTGGGAAACAAAAAACCGCCACCCATGTGTGGCGGTTTTTTCTTGCCTGCAGCTGGCCAGGCAGGCCGGGGCGGGAGTTAACGGCGCAGGAAATTGCTCTCTATCAGCTCTACCACCTCGCCGCCATGGCCGGACAGAATGGCCTTGGCGGAATACAGCGCGGTGTGCAGTACTTCACCGGTGGTGACGGTGGGCGGCATCACCAGTTCATACTGGTTCACCTTGACGTCCAGCAGCATCGGGCCGGGTTCGGCCAGCCACTGTGCGACGGCCTCCGGCAACTGGTCGGCATGCTCCACGCGCAGGCCCTTGAAGCCAACCGCCTCGGCCAGCTTGACCCAGTCCGGGTTATGCAGGTCGGTGTAGGTATTCATCAGGCCTTCGGTTTTTTGTTCGATCTCGACAAAGTCCAGCGCGCTGTTGTTGAGAATGACAATCTTGATGTCCAGCCCCTCTTGCACGATGGTGAGCAAATCCCCCATCAGCATGGACAGACCGCCATCACCGCAGATGGCAATCACCTGGCGGTGCGGGAAGGCGTTCTTGATGCCCAGCGCCTCCGGCATGGCATTGGCCATGGTGCCGTGAATCAGGCTGGCCAAGGTGCGGCGCTTGCCATTGGCAGTGGTGTGGCGCAGCAGCCAGACCATGGCGGTACCGGAGTCTCCCACCAGAAAGGCATCGTCAGCGGCCATCTGGTCAATCAGCTTAACGAGATATTGGGGGTGAATCAGGCCGTTGTGCCCCGGCTTTTCTTGTTCTGCCAGCCAGTGCAGTGACTTCTGGTGCAGCTTCTGGCACTCCTGCAGGAAGTTGTCGTCGTGGCGCTCCGGCAGGCGTGGCAACAGTTTTTGCAAGGTGGTGCGGATGTCACCCACCACGCCCAGTTTTACCGGATGACGCCGCCCCAGGTGGGTGGCCTGATTGTCCACCTGCAGGATGGTGGCACGGTGCGGGTAGAACGATGTCCAGGCAAAATCCGCCCCCAGCAACAACAGCGTGTCGCACTCCTGGGTGGCGTGATAGCCCGACTCGATACCCAGCATGCCGGTCATGCCCACATTGAACGGGTTATCCGGCTCGATAAAATCCTTGGCGCGGCTGGTGTGCGCCACCGGGGCCTTGAGTCGGCGTGCCAGCTCCACAACCTCGTCATGGGCATCGGCGCAGCCGGAGCCGCAATACAGTGCCAGTCGTTCGGAAGACAGCAGCAGATGCGCCATTTCATCCAGCTCGGCTTCGGACGGGCTGCACACCGGCTGTGGATGATGGGCGCTGAACGGCAGGCCGGGCGCTACACATTTACCGGCCAGATCGCCCGGCACAATCAGCACGGCCACGCCACGCAGATTGATGGCCGCCTGCGCTGCCTGGGCGGTGAGTCGTCTGGCCTGGGAAGGATGGTAGATCGTGGCGCAAAAATGACTGCAAGTCTTGAAAATGGATGCCAGGTCTACTTCTTGCGGAAACTCCATGCCCAGTTCGGTCAGCGCCACCTGGGTGGCAATCATCACCACCGGCGAGCGATTGCGGTGTGCCTCCAGCAGGCCGTTGATGGTGTGCAGGCTGCCAGGGCCGCAACTGCCAGCGCAGGCAGTGAGGCCGCCGGTCATGTAACTTTCCGCTCCGGCCGCCATGGCGGCTACTTCTTCATGGCGCACATGCACCCATTTGATCTGGCTGTGGCGGATGGCGTCGGTGATGTGGTTGAGCGTGTCGCCGACAATGCCGTAGCAGTTCTTTACCCCGGCTTGTTCCAGTGTTTCGATAATGATTTTACCGACAGTGTTGTGCTGCATTGCGGGCTTCTCCATGGGTGGGCTGGTCGAAAGACATGGCCAAGCTACGGCCTTGGCTGCGTTCCGCCGTGCTTGTCCCCAAGCTGCGACAGATCGATATAGCTGCTATTCATCATTGACCCGTGCCAAAGCAGCTGTCGCCACCTGTTTTCTGGAGTTTTTCGCGAAGGTTGGTTTCATTTCCCCGTCTTTTTTCCGTCGACCTGCGAAATTTCCTTTTCTCTGCAGGCAGGCTGCCAGCCTCTTGTCGTTTTGATTCTCTGGTGAGAAACATCCCATCCACCAGTTCAGCCCGGCCTGCATCTTCAGTAGCAGTCCTTGCCTGCTGGTCCGCGACTACACAGTGACAGGAGGTATGGATGGAATCCGATAACTTGCCGTCCCCCGGCCCGGCCACCCCGGCCCGCCGGCTTTTCCTCAAGCAACTGGCGGCTGCCTCCGGCAGTGTGCCGCTCAGCCAGGCGCTGGCTGGCGGTACTGCCGCTGCCTTGCTGCTTCCTGCCGGGCAGGCCGCTGCGGCCACCAGCCCGGCTGTAGCCATCAACCAGGTATATGGCTACCAGAGCTTTGGCCCGGATGAAGCCGCCTTTGTCGAGGCCATGCTCAACATCATGTGTCCGGCCGACCACCTCACACCCGGTGGAGTGGACTGTGGTCTCGCCATCTATATCGACCGTCAGCTGGCCGGCAGCTTTGGCCAGGGGGCGCGGCGCTACGCTGCAGGGCCATTCCTGCAGGGGGCTGTCCAGTGCGGGCCGCAACTGCCGCTGACGCCGGAGCAGTATTTCAAGGCGGGCGTAGCAGAAGCCGACCGCGCTGCACAGCGCCTGCATGGCCAGTTGTTTGATGCGCTGACACCACAGCAAGGCGATGCCTTCCTGCAACAGCTGGCGGCAGGGCGAGTGGCGGGCGAGCAGCTGGATCTGACGGAGTGGTTCAACTCCCTGGTGTACCCGCTATTTGCCGAAGCCTGTTTTGCCGACCCGCTCTATGGCGGCAATGTGGGCATGGTGTTCTGGAAGATGATCGGCTACCCCGGCCTGCCGGCCACGCATGCGCTGGATGTTGTCCAGTATCTTGGCAAGCCCTATCCCGGTGCTGCCACTCCCAAATCCATCGCCGACTTCAGCTAGGTACATGCCATGAAAACACGTGCAAGCAAAACCGTGGTCATTGTGGGGGGCGGCCTTACCGCCGGCCTGATTGCCCGCCAGCTGACCGCCAAGGGTGTGGAAGTCCTGGTGCTGGAACGCGGCGGCGATCACAGCAAGGGGCCGGAATCCAGCCTGCCCAACCAGCGGGATGAACTGCGCTGGGCCGTGCGGCAGGGGCTGATTCAGGATTGGTCGCGTGAAACCTATACCCTGCGCCATCAGCAAAACCAGACTGCCTTGCCGGTACGCTGGATGGAGTCTTTCCTGCCGGGGCAGGGGTTGGGCGGGGCTGGCAATCACTGGAACGGCCACCTGTGGCGCTGGGCTGAGTACGACCCGCAGCTGCGCAGCCATTTTCTGCAACGCTATGGCAAACAGGCGATTCCGGCGGACATGCCCTTGCAGGACTGGGGGGTGACATATGCCCAGCTGGAGCCGTATCACGACTTGTTCGAGAAACTTTTCGGCGTCTCCGGGCAGGCAGGCAATATTGGCGGCAAGAAACTGCCGGGCGGCAATCCTTTCGAAGCACCGCGCAGCGGGCCTTATCCGCAAGCGCCCTTGCAGGTGCTGGAGTCCGGGCTGGTGTTCAAACAGGCTTGCGAACACTTGGGTTACCACGCCTTTCCGCAGGCTGCGGCCAACTCATCCGGGGCCTATACCAACCCGGATGGACAGAAGCTGGGGCAATGCCAGTATTGCGGTCATTGCGAGAGATTCATCTGCGAAGCCAATGCCAAGGGGTCGCCGCAGGTGTTGCTGTATCCCATGCTGCGCGAGCGCAAGAGCTTTGAAGTGCGGCTCAACACCCAGGTGCTGGGGCTGCGCTACGATGCCGCCGGCAAACGTGCCACCGCAGTGCATTGCCTGGATTTGCTGACCGGCGAGGAATACGAGCAGCCCGCCGAAGTAATCGTGCTGGCGGCCTTTACCATGAGCAATACCCAGTTGCTGCTGCACAGCAAGATTGGCAAACCGTACGACCCGGTCAGCAATACCGGGGTGGTAGGGAAGAACTTCTGCTATCAGGTGAATGCCGGGGTGGATCTGTTCTTCAAGGACAAATGGTTCAACCCCTTCCTAGCCAGCGGCAGTACGCAAATTGTCATTGATGACTTCAATAACGACAATTTCGACCACACCGGCCTGGGCTTTCTCGGCGGTGCCACCATTCAGGCCTACCAGTTCAGCGGACGCCCCATCAAGGGACGACGGGTGCCGGATGGCACGCCGCGCTGGGGCACCGCGTGGAAGCAGGCCAATGCCGACTGGTATGCCCACTCCATGTCCTTGGGCATCGAGGGTAGCTGCTATCCGCACCGTGGCAACTACCTGAGCCTGGACCCGACCTATCGCGATGCCTATGGCCGGCCGCTGATCCGCATGACCTTCGACTGGCGCGACAACGAGCAGAAAATGGCCCGTTTTGTCAGCGGCAAGATGATGGACATCGCCCGGCACTGCGGTGCCGACAAGGTGGGCAGTCTGCAATGTCTGGTCACCCCGTTTGACAGCCGGTTGTACCAGACCACCCACATCGTGGGCGGCACCATCATGGGCGAAACGCCGCATGACAGTGTGGTGTCACCCCATCTGCAACATTGGGACGCCCACAACCTGTTTGTGGTGGGGGCGTCGGTCTATCCGCACAACTCCGGTTACAACCCCACCGGCCCGCTAGGCGCACTCGCCCTGCGGCTGGGGGATGACCTGCAGCGCTATCTGCAGCGGCCGGGCCGTCTGTAACGCCATCTGGCCGCCCGCACGGTGCGGCCTTGTCCACCCCTTGAGGAGATCCCCATGCGTATTTTCTTGTTCGTTGCTGCCTTGCTGCCGGTGTCGGCATTCGCAGCTGGCCCAGCTACGCCGCCCGCTGCTTTTGCCCAGTGTGCCGCCTGTCACAGCGTCACCGGCAGCAATGGTGTTGGCCCCAGCCTGAAAGGCGTGATCGGACGCAAGGTTGGCAGTTATCCGGGCTTTCGTTACAGCCGGGCGATGAAAACCCTGGGCAAGAGCTGGGATAAAACCCTGCTCTCCGCCTATCTGGCCAATCCGCAGCAAACCATTCCGGGTAATGTGATGCCGTTTGCCGGGGTGCCGGATGCCGGCCAGCGCAATGCCATCATCGCTTATCTGTCGACACTGAAATAAACCCGGCCAGTGCACGGGAGGGGGGCGGCGCGCCGTGGACTCGCGTCGGCCACCCCTGGCGGTTGTCTGCCAGTGTGGCAGTTCTGCCGGTCCGGGTAGTCCGGCATGGCCGGACCACCCTGCGTTAGCAGTACTGCTGGTGACCGGCAAGAGGCCCGCCTCCCGCCCATGGGCCAGCAGGCAAGCTCCCGGCTTATGCGGAATATCGGCTGCTGTCTGTTGCCAACCCGCTGTCAGAACCCGGAGTCGCCATGTCCACTGCCTTCCCTCATCTGCTGTCCCCCTTGCGTATCGGCAAGCTGTCCTTGCGCAACCGCATTGTTTCCACCGGGCACGATACCGTGCTGCCGGTTGACTGCCAGGTCAGCCCGGCGCTGATTGCCTATCATGCCGCGCGGGCGCGTGGCGGAGTCGGGCTGATCGTGCTGCAGGTTTCCGGCGTGCATGAAAGCGCGCGTTACACCTCGCACGCGCTGATGGCCACCGACGACAGTTGCATTCCCGGCTATCGTGCGCTGGCCGACGCTGTGCATGCCGCAGGGGCCACGCTGTTTGCCCAGCTGTTTCATCCGGGGCGTGAAATCATGGAAACCGCCGATGGCATGCAGGCAGTGGCGTATTCCGCCTCTGCCGTGCCCAGCGAGCGCTTTCACGTGATGCCGCGCGCCTTGCGTGAAACCGAAATCGCCGCCTTGATTGCCGGTTATGCCGCTGCGGCGCGACGCATCCGCACGGCGGGGCTGGACGGGGTGGAAATCGTCGCCAGCCATGGCTATCTGCCGGTGCAGTTTCTCAACCCGCGGCTGAATCTGCGCACGGACGGCTATGGTGGAAACCTTGACGGCAGGCTGCGTTTTTTGCGCGAGGTGGTGGCGGCCATTCGCGCCACAGTGGATGAAGACTGCGTGGTGGGCTTGCGCATTTCGCTGGACGAGCGCGACAGCGAGGGCCTGCAGGAAGACGAAGCCTTGCAAGCCTGTGTCGCGCTGCAAGAACAGCTGGATTATGTCAGCCTGGTGGCCGGTACCTCGGCCAGCCTGGGTGGCGCGGTGCATATTGCCCCGCCCATGGCGTTTCCGGCGGCTTATCTGGCTACCCCCGCCGGACGTTTCCGCCAGGCGCTGTCCATTCCATTATTGCTGGCTGGCCGCATCAACCAGCCGCAAGAGGCGGAACAACTGCTGGCACGCGGGGTGGTGGACGCCTGCGGCATGACACGGGCGCTGATTTGCGACCCGGAGCTACCCAACAAGGTGGCCAGGCAGCAGCCGGATGCCATCCGCGCCTGCATTGCCTGCAATCAGTCCTGCATCGGACGTTTTCACCGAGGCCTGCCCATTTCCTGCATCCAGAACCCGCTTTCCGGGCGCGAATTGCAGTTCGGCCCGCTGACACCTGCCAGCAAGCCGCGCCGGGTGATGGTGGCGGGGGGCGGTCCGGCCGGCATGCAGGCCGCAGTGATTGCGGCGCAACGCGGCCATCAGGTGAGCTTGTACGAAGCAGCGGCGCAATTGGGCGGGCAGGTACTGCTGGCACAGCAACTGCCGGACCGGGCGGAATTTGGCGGTCTGATCACCAATCTGCAATACGCACTGCGCGAGGCCGGGGTGGAAGTGGTATTGCGGCGTCGGGTGGAGCGGAACCTGGTGCAGCAACAAGCGCCTGACGTGCTGATTCTGGCCTGTGGCGCCACAAAGGCCACACCGCGGCTGGAGGTGGGCGGCAGCCTGCCGGTGCACGACAGCTGGGACGTGTTGCAGGGAGCCCGGGTCGGCGCGCGGGTGGTGGTGAGTGACTGGCGTGCCGACTGGGTGGGGCCGGGGCTGGCCATCCGGCTGGCCGAGGCCGGGCATCGGGTGACACTGGCCGTCAACGCACCGCTGATGGGACAGGCCCTGCCGATGTATGTGCGCGACCAGCTGGCC
The DNA here is from genome assembly GCF_016429185.1 of Aquitalea sp. ASV11. Lineage (NCBI taxonomy): Bacteria > Pseudomonadati > Pseudomonadota > Betaproteobacteria > Neisseriales > Chromobacteriaceae > Aquitalea > Aquitalea sp. ASV11. The sequence continues at coordinate 15,235 of NZ_JAELUD010000044.1, read as the reverse complement.
GCGCGGCTACACCAGTTGCAAGTGGCCATCCTGCCTTATGCACGCTTGTATGGTGTGGATGACCACACTGTTTATTTGCAGCACACCGCCAGCGAGGAAGCCATGCTGTGCGAGGACATCGACAGCCTGGTGCTGTGCCAGCCGCCGCAGCCGGATGACGCATTGCGTCAGCAACTGGACGGGCTGGATCTGGAAGTGCACGCCATTGGCGATTGCCAGACGCCGCGCACCGCCGAAGAGGCCATTTACGAAGCTACCCGGCTGGCCTGGACCTTGTAAGCCGCAACCGGCGCGGCCGCTTATACCAGTTGCAGGCGGCCGCCTTCGTTTTTCAGGTGCGGAATCAGCGCGTCATCCTGATGCACCGCCAGCATGTTGACGCCCGCCGGGAACAGGCGATAACCCAGCGCCTCCAGCCAGGGGCGGATGACCGTCATGTCCGACTTGATGATTTCCATGAAAATCAGCGGCCGGCAGCGGCGGATGGATTGCTCCGCCCCGCGCAGCACCTGTTCCTCCATGCCTTCCACGTCGATCTTGATGAAGTCGATGCGTTGCAGGCCCAGCGAATCCAGGCTGACCAGGTCGATGCGGATGGTGCGGTGCTGGTAGTCCAGCGGCTGACCGATGAATTCATTGCTGGCCGACTGCTGCAATTCCACGCTGCCAAAAGAGCCGGGGCGCAGGTAGTCCGGTTCCGGAATGTCGATCTGCCCGCAGTGCTCGCCCACGGCGGAGTTGAGCGCATTCACGTTCAGGCAGTTGTTGAGGGCGATATTGCCGCACAAGGCGTAGTAGATTTTCTCCTGCGCCTCGAAGGCCACCACATGGCCCCAGGTGTACATGAAACGGGCCATCTCGATGGTATGCACCCCGATATTGGCGCCGCAGTCGATGGCCAGCACGCCTTCGCCCCGGTCGCGCAGGCAGCTGGCCAGCAAGGCCAGCACAAAGTCCACCTCCTCCTGCTCGTAGCCGCTTTGCGTCATCAGCTGATAGCCCACGCCATAGGATTCGCCATCGGACGGGGCAAAGTCGTTGCGGTTGACGATCATGCTGCCGTGATTGGTAGACAGCAACATGAAGGGCGCGGGGCGCGGAATGTTTTTCATGGCAGAAACCCGTCAGGAGAGATAGCGGCGATTATGCCGCACTGCGCCGATGATGACAGATCAATGTTGCTGGCTGGCAGCCTGCTCCATGCGCCGGTCCGGTACCAGCCACCACAGCGCCAGCAGGCCGTATACGGCAGCGCCCAGCCAGCTGGAATAAAACGACAGGCCGATGCCCAGCAGGTAGAACAGCGGCGACAGCCTGCCCTTGCGGTCGCGGCCCAGCGCATGCAGCAGCACCTCGCGGTTACCCGGTACGCACAGCAAGGTACGCTGCATCACATACCAGGCCAGGGCGGACATCAGCAGTACCACGCCATACAGCGCCACCGGCAGGGATTCCATGTGGTTTTCACCCATCCAGCCGGTGACAAAGGGTAGCAGTGACAACCAGAACAGCAGGTGCAGGTTGGCCCACAGCACCCGGCCGTCCACATGACGCACCACATGGTAGAAATGGTGGTGGTTGTTCCAGTAAATGCCCACGTAGACAAAGCTGAGCACATAGCTGAGGAACACCGGCCACAGTGCCGCCAGTGCAGCGAGGCTGCTGTCATGCGGAACCTTGAGTTCCAGCACCATGATGGTGATGATGATGGCAATCACGCCATCGCTGAAGGCTTCCAGCCGGTTCTTGCCCATGTTTGGCTCCGTGGTGGCTAGCGGGAAAAAGGGTTCTGCCCCGCCGGGCTTGCCGGCTGGTAGGGCAGGCGGATCATGGTGTGGTACTGGCCATCGGCCTGGGCCACTTGCAGCGATGCTTCTGCATCGTAAAACAGCGCCAGCCGCTCACGCAGATTATCCAGTGCCATGCGGTTGCCCTGATGGGCGCTGTCCTGCTCAGCGGACAAGGGGTTGCTGACACTCAGCAGTAATTGCCCGCCTTTTACTTCTGCCCGCACCCGGATTTCACCACCCGCGCGGCAACGTTCCACGCCATGATGCACGGCGTTTTCCACCAGCGGTTGCAATAGCAGCGGCGGCAGACCGGCATCCAGCGCAGCATCGATATGCCAGCGTACATTCAGCCGCTCTCCCAGCCGCTCGCTCTCGATGGCCAGATACATGCGCGCCAGCTCGATTTCACGTTCCAGCGTCGAAGTACGGCCGGGGTCGGCCATCTGCGCGCGAAACAGGTCGGCCAGGTTCTCCAGCACCATTTCCGCTTTTTCCGGCCGCGAGCGGATCAGCGCAATCGCCGCGTTCAGGCTGTTGAACAGGAAGTGGGGGCGTATGCGTGCTTGCAGTGCCGCCAGCCGTGCCTCGCCCAGCGCCGGTGACAGGGCACGCTGGCGCAGGCTGAAGTAATGCAGCAGCAGCAGGGACAGCAGCCCGGCCAGCAGCGGGCGCTCCAGCCGGGGCAGCTCCAGCGGATTGAGCAGCCGGTCCTGCAGCACGACACACAACATGCTGATGACCATCACCAGCAGGCTGGCATGGCGCTGTCGGCCAAGCCAGGGTGACAGGGCACCCAGCAGGCCCAGGCCGAGCAGCATGGACGGCTCGGCCCAGCTGGCACCTGCTAGCAGGCGCAGCCACCAGCCATCCCCATCGCTCTGGTACAAGGTGCAGATCAGCAACAGCAGGTTAAGCAGCAGCAGGATGCGCAGCATCACCCCCAGATTGCGGAAATCCGGAATGGCAAAAACCGTGTGTGGCCGACGGTGCTGATCCATGTGCAGTCATTGGGTAGAGTGGAATTGCATCATAGCAAGCTGCCGGTGCGGCGGGCGAGCCAGCTCGGCGGCTCAGGCGCTGGCCAGCTGCATGCGGCGGCGCGGACGTACGGCCCACAGGCTGGCGGCCACCATCAGGCCACCCCCCAGCCAGCTGGCCACGGAAAGTGATTCACCCAGCCACAACACGGCAAAGGCGGCACCGAACACCGGTTCGCTGCCGGTTAGCAGTGCAACCCGGGTGGCACTGCTGTGCCGCAAGGCGTAGTTCATGGCAAAAAAGGCAAACAGGGTGCATAACAGCACCAGATAGAGGGTATTGCCCCAGAAGGCCAGCGCGGTGGGCAGCGCGGGCAAGCCTCCCTGCATGCTGGCCAGCAGCAGGCAAGAGAGGCAGATCACCAGGCTTTGCAAGCCAGTCAGCGCCAGCGTGGCCACTGGCTTGTTGGCAGTCAGTTTGCGGGTGAGGCAGCTCATCACCGCGCGCAGCAAGGCCGCCAGCAACATCAGCACATCACCGGCATTCAGTTGCAGCTGTGTGGCACCACTGAGCAGCCAGGCACCCAGCAGTGATGCCGCAGCGGCCAGCAGCGCATCGGCAACAGGCTTTTGCCCCAGCAGCCACCATTCGGCAAAGGGTGTCAGCACCAGGCACAGGCTGATCAGGAAGGCGGCATTGGCGGCACTGGTATGGGCCACGCCAACGGTCTCGCACAGGAAAATCGCCAGCAAACCGATGCCCAATGGCAAGGCCGCCTGCAGGGTGGCGCGCCGGACGGCAACATCGGCCAGTGCCCGCAGGGCGGGCAGCAGCAGTATGAAGGTCAGGCCGAAGCGTAGCGCCAGCAGGCCGAGGACGGGATAAAACAGCAAGGCTTGCTTGGCCAGGCCATAGCTGCTGCCCCACACCATGGCTACCAGTAGCAGGAGCAGATCCGGCAGGAGGGGATAACGTTGATGCAAGGGGTGCTGGGCGGGCATGACAGGCTTTCGCGGGAGGGCAATGGCTGAATTATCATTGCTGTGTCTGGTATTGATAATATCCAGTTTTGGAACAGGAATTGTGCTGCATGGGAACAAATAAACTGATAGGCCTGTTGCCTGACATGGCGGTGTTTGCCCTGGTGGTGGAGCGTGGCAGCTTTTCCGCCGCTGCGCGGCAACTGGGCATGACCCCGTCGGCCATCAGCCGCCAGGTGGCCCGGCTGGAAGCCGCTCTGGGCGTGCGTTTGCTGGAGCGCAGTACCCGACAGTTACGGCTGACCGAGGCCGGAGACGCCACTTTGCAGCGCTGTCGCAGCATGCTGGATGCCGCTGATGAAGCAGTGCAGCTGGCCCAGCAGCAACATGCCCGGCCACAGGGTACGGTGCGGGTCAGCATGCCCAAGGCCTTTGGCCGCTTTGTGGTGGCGCCGCTAATTCCGGCCTTCCTGGCGGCTTATCCACAGGTGAATGTGGAGCTGTTCATCAGCGACCGCGATGTCGACCCGCTGGCCGAGGGGCTGGACTTCACCATCCGTGCCACCGACACCCCGCCGCCCGGCATGGCCGGCCGACCGCTGATGCCAATACGCCAGTTGCTGTGCGCATCGCCGCAGTACCTGGCAAGCCATGGACGGCCCGGCCATCCTCGCGAGCTGGCAAATCATTTGTGCCTGTATCTGGCCGAACATGCCGGGGACAAGCGCTGGCAATTGCGGCGTGGCAATGAGCAACTGAGCGTGACAGTGCAAGGCCGTTATGCCACCAATCACAGCGAGTTGCGCTTGCAAGGCGTGTTGAACCATCTGGGCATTGCGCCGCTGCCGCACTTTACCGCGCAGGCGGTATTGGCAGCCGGGCAGATAGAAACCGTGCTGGATGACTGGGAGTTCACCACCGCCTATCGCGGCATGGCCTGGCTGCTTTATCCGCCCAACCGCTATCTGCCACCCAAGGTGCGGGTGCTGATCGACTATCTGGCCGACTGTCTGGCTGATCAAACCACACCCATGACACGGTAATGCCACAGCCGGGCCAAAGCCGGCTCGCCCTCGGGGGTGGCTTTCCCTATAATTGCCGCTGCTGCCTACGGGCAGCCCAAGACAATCACCGCAGGGAACCATCGAGATGCAAGAAAGCCATGCCTGGTCCGGTCGCTTCAGCGAACCGGTTTCCGAACTCGTCAAGAAATACACCGCCTCCATCGACTTCGACAAGCGACTGGCCGAATTCGACATCGAAGGCTCGCTGGCTCACGCCACCATGCTGAACAAGGCAGGCGTGCTGTCCGACGACGACGTGGCGGCAATCCGACGTGGCATGGCCGAAATCCTGGATGACATCCGCGCTGGCCGACTGGAGTGGAGTGTGGATCTGGAAGACGTGCACATGAATGTGGAACGTCGCCTGACCGACAAGATCGGCGATGCCGGCAAACGCCTGCACACCGGCCGTTCGCGTAACGACCAGGTGGCTACCGACATCCGCCTGTGGCTGCGTGCACAGATCGACGCCATCGTCGGCTTCATTGCCGAACTGCAAACCAGCCTGCTGGAACTGGCCGAAAAACACGCCGACACCGTGATGCCGGGCTTCACCCACCTGCAAGTGGCCCAGCCGGTGACCTTTGGCCACCATATGCTGGCCTATGTGGAAATGCTGGCGCGCGATGCAGAACGCATGACCGACTGCCGCAAGCGCGTCAACCGCCTGCCGCTGGGCGCGGCCGCCCTGGCCGGCACCACCTTCCCCATCGACCGTCATTACACTGCGCAACTACTGGGTTTTGACGATGTCTGCCACAACTCGCTGGACGCGGTGTCCGACCGTGACTTCGCCATCGAATTCACTGCTGCTGCCAGCCTGGTGATGGTGCACCTGAGCCGCCTGTCCGAAGAGCTGATCCTGTGGATGAGCCCGCGCGTCGGCTTCATCGACATTGCCGACCGCTTCTGCACCGGCAGCTCCATCATGCCGCAGAAGAAAAACCCGGACGTGCCGGAACTGGTACGTGGCAAATCCGGCCGCGTGGTGGGCCACCTGATTGCGCTGGTCACCCTGATGAAGGCGCAGCCGCTGGCCTACAACAAGGACAACCAGGAAGACAAGGAACCCTTGTTCGACACCGTGGACACCCTGATCGACACCTTGCGCATCTACGCCGACATGATGCGTGGCGTCACCGTGAAGCCGGAAGCCATGCGCGCTGCCGTGCTGCAGGGCTTTGCCACCGCCACCGACCTGGCCGACTACCTGGTGAAGAAGGGCCTGCCTTTCCGCGACAGCCACGAAGTGGTGGCGCTGAGCGTGCGCTACGCCGAAGGCCGTGGCGTGGATCTGGCCGATCTGTCGCTGGATGAACTCAAACAGTTCAGCCAGCTGATCGAGCAGGACATCTACCAGGTACTGACCCCGGAAGGCAGCCTGGCCCAGCGCGACCACGTGGGCGGCACCGCGCCGAACCAGGTGCGTGCCCAGATTGCCCGCCACAAGGCAAGACTGGCAAGTTGATCAGTTAACGCCGTTCCAGACCAAACCGCCGCTCTCGGCGGTTTTTTATTGGCCTACAGTGTCAGCTGTGATCAGCTTCTCTGGAAGATTGCCGTGCAATTACCTTCGCTAGAGCCACTGGGACGCAGCCAGCGCATCATGCTGACCATGCTGCCCGGACTGGCGCTGTTCATGCTGGGCGGCCTGTTGATGCTCTACCAGTTCTACTCGGGTATCCAGTCGGCACTGGAAAGCCAGCTGGCTTACAAGCTGGAAAAAATCGAGCAGATTCTCGATCAGGCACAAAGCACGGGCGAGGCCATGTTGCAGAAGCCGGATCTGGAATGTCGCAACATTTATCCGGAAATCCGCCGACAGGTCACCACCCAGTCCTACGTCCGCTCGATGCGGCTGATTGATCAGGATGGCCGGGTGTATTGCGACTCGGTGATTGGCTGGCATTCGCCCGCCTATTCGCAGGAATACCCGAACCAGACCCGGCTGCTGCTATTGCCGGGAAACCGCCTGTCGCCCTGGCATCCCTTGCTGATGCTGTGGCTGGACGCCAAGCGGCACGATGTCCACGCCATCCAGCTTACCGTGGACAGTGATTATCTCAAGGACAGGCTGGCGCACCATGAACAGAACACCTGGTTTTACCTGCAGGTTGGCGAGCGCTGGCTGGACGAACATGGGGGGATGACATCTCCACCGCAACGTCGTCACTGGCAGCAACGTTATCTTAGTTCAGGGCGTTATCCGCTATCCATCGTCATGGATTACTCCATGCCGTGGATGGTGCTGGAACGGGTGAAGCAGGAGCCGGATCAACTGGCTTTGCTCTTGTTGTTCAGCGCCAGTTTCAGCTGGGGGTTTCATCGTCTGTTGCTGCGTAACGGCGCGCCCAGCCGGGAATTGCAACGTGCGGTGCGCGAACGGGAATTCATTCCCTACCTGCAACCGCTGATTGATGCCGAGCATTTGCAGTGGCGCGGGGTGGAGGTGCTGATGCGCTGGCACCACCCGGTAGATGGTATCGTGCTGCCCGATCTCTTCATTCCGTTTGCCGAAAATACCGGTCATATCGTGGCCATGACCCGCTCACTGATGCAGCAGACAGCCGAACAGTTAAAAGACTGTCCCTTGCCACCCGGTTTCCAGATCAGCATCAATGTCAGTGCCACGCATATCGAAGCAGGTAGCCTGCCGGCCGATTGTGCTGCCTTTTTGTCGGTTTTTGCGCCGGGCAGCATCGTGCTGACCCTGGAATTGACCGAACGCGAGCTGATCAAGACCGGCCCGCAAACCGATGCCCAGCTACAAAAACTGCATGATATGGGCGTGCGTATTGCCATCGACGATTTTGGCACCGGGCATTCCAGCCTGTCCTATCTGCAAAAGCTGGATGTGGACGAACTGAAAATCGACCGCAGTTTTGTGGCCGGCATCGGCAGTGACAGCCTGTCGGCCGATATCCTGGACAGCATCTTGCAGCTGGCTGCCAAGCTGGGACTGGCCGTGGTGGCCGAAGGCGTGGAAACCCTGCAACAGGAAGATTATCTGCGCAGTCATGGCGCGCATTTGCTGCAAGGCTATCGCTATGCCAGGGCGATGCCGATTGCCGAGTTCCTGCATCGTCCCGAATGGCATAATGATGCCTCTCCGTTCCTGACCAAGGCCAGGGCCGACGCACACTCCTGAGTAGAGGCAAAGCAGCAAGATGAAAGCAGCCGTCATCGGCATTGCCGGCGTAACCGTTCCCGGTGCGCTGGACTGCCTGTCCAAAATGCATCAACTTTCCGCCCTGATGTGTGGCGGTCACCATCATCACCCCCGCTTCGTGCTGGACCAGCCAGACTTTGGCGTGGTGCATGCCGCCCAGTTGCAAGAGCGCTGGGATATTGTCGAGGACTCCATTGTCGGCTCCTTGCAGCGGCTGGCAGCAGCCGGTGCCCAGGTGGCGGTGATTCCGGCCAATACCGTGCATTGCTGTATTGATGGCATTCGCCGCCGTGCGCCCTTGCCGCTCATCAGCATGCTGGATGTGGTTGCGGCAGAGTGCCGGCAGCGTGGCCTGCGCCGGGTCGGCGTATTGGGTACCCGCTGGACCATGCAGTCCCATCTGTACCGTGCACCGTTGGCAGCCGTGGGGGTGGAGGAGTGGATTCCGGATGAAGCAGGCCAGGCCATTGTGCAGCGGGTGATTTTTGAAGAGCTGGTTCCCAATGGCAGCGTAAGTGGCGATAGCCTGCAGCAATTATTACAGGTGGTGGCGGACTTGCGGGCGGCAGGTTGCGATGGTGTGGCGCTGGCCTGCACCGAGTTGCCGCTGGTACTGGATGAGGCCAATTGCGGCATGGCAGCGGTGGATACCACCGCAGTGCTGGCGCGGGCAGCCATGCAACAGGTTCTGGCCTGAAGCATGCCGGGCCTGCACTTGTTGCAGGCCCGGTGGCTTTTGCCGTCGGCTTGCGGCGGGTCAAGGGCGGATTGGTGCTAGCATTTGCCCTACTACCAGAAAATATGTTAGTAACTAAACATGATTTTCGGAATCGAATCCCTATGAGCCGCTCACCCCGTCACGACAAGATTCTGCAGCTGGTCCGCGAAAATGGCTTCATGCCGATCGAAGAACTGGCCAGACTGCTCGATGTCACGCCGCAAACCATCCGCCGCGACATCAACCAGCTGTGTGAAGAAAATTTGCTGCGCCGTTATCACGGTGGTGCTGCCCTGGGCAGCAGCGTGGAGAACGAGGATTACTTTGCGCGCAAAGGAAAATTCCAGAGCGAAAAGGCACATATTGCCGACATGATTGCCGGCAGCATTCCGGACCATGCCTCGCTGTTCATGAGCATCGGTACCACCATCGAAGCGGTGGCCCAGGCGCTCACCATCACCCACAAGGGTTTGCGAGTCATCACCAACAATATCCATGTGGCGTCCATCATGTCGGCCAATCCGGATTTCACCGTGATGATCACCTCCGGCGTGGTGCGCGCCAGTGATGGCGGCATTACCGGGGTAGCCACACTGGACTTCATCAACCAGTTCAAGGTGGATTACGCCATCATCGGCGTGTCCGGTATCGAGACCGATGGCTCGCTGCTGGATTTCGATTACCGCGAAGTGCGGGTGGCGCAGGCGATGATGTCCAATGCCCGTCACCGTTACCTGGCTGCCGACCACAGCAAGTTTGGCCGCAATGCGCTGGTGCGCATGGGACATATCAGCGAATTCCACACCGTGTTCACCGATGCCGAGCCGCCGGAGTCGCTGGCCAAGCTGCTGGAAGAACACAATGTAAGGCTGATTCTGGCCGATGCAGTCTGACATTCAGCCAAGACTGTATTGATAATCTCCTCTCGCTTTCAGAAAGGAAAGCGAGGCTCCCAACTTTAATTGGCTGGGCAAGGGCGGGGGGAAAGGGGAATAGATGGGAAGGCTGCGGAATCCAAGAGTTAGTTGAAAGGCCCGGCTTTGCCGGGTCCAGTACAAGCGCACCAAATAACCTTGTCAGCAGCCTGACGCCCGCACTGCGGGCGTTTTTGCTGTCAGCCCTCGGCTGGCACATCCACCCTGGGCAGCGCATAGGCCTGCACACGGTTGCGGCCCAGATGCTTGGCCTGATACAGCATGTCGTCCGCCTGTTGTACCAGGGTGGTGGTGTCGTCAGCCGTAGCCAGCGAGCTGATACCCACGCTGAAGGTCTGGCGGAAGGTACGCTGGTTACTGAACTGGTCGATCTGCACGAATGCCTGCCGCAGGGCTTCCATTACCTGCAGGGCATCTTCCTGACGGGTGCCTGGCAACACGATGGCAAACTCTTCGCCACCGTAACGGCTGATCAGGTCGGAGCGGCGCAGCCTCTCTTTCAGGAAGCGGGCCAGGTTGACCAGTACTTCATCACCTGCCGGATGGCCGTAGGTATCGTTGACCACCTTGAAATGGTCGAGGTCCAGCATTACCAGCGACAAGGCACGCTGGTCCCGTCTGGCGCGCAGTACTTCGTATTCCAGCTGGGCATACAGATGGGAGTGGTTGAGCAGGCCGGTCAGGCTGTCGTTGATGATGTAGGAGCGCAGCTTGCGGTAACGCCGGGCACGGTTGATCACCGTTACCACCAGTTCTTCCGGGGCCACCGGCTTGGTGAGAAAACCGTCAATGCCCAGCGTCAGCGTATCCAGCTGGATGGACTGCCGTTTTTCCACCGACAGGAACAGGATGGGAATGCCATCCAGCAAGCGTTGCTGGCGGATGATCTGTGCCAGCTCCATGCCATTGCAGCCCGGCATGTACATATCCATCAGGATCAGGTCCGGGCGGAACTGCACGATGCCATCCAGCACCCGGGCAGGCTCGGTGACCTGCAGGGTGTCAACACCATGCTGACCAAGCACGCTGGCGTACAGGCCGGCCAGCGAGGCCATGTCTTCCACAATCATCACCCGCAGCGGGTCGCGTTTTTCACCCAGGTCGCCAAAGTTCAGGCTGTCTATCAGCTCGTGTGCCAGCACCGGCCAGCCCAGAAAACCGGAGCCACCGGCGCGCACCGCCTGCAAACGGGCATCAAAATCAATGCGTGGCGAACAGAACAGCAAGGGACACAGGCCACGCAAGGTATCAGCCAGGGTGAAAATGGGGTCGCTGGCGGCAAAGTCGGTATAGGCCACCACCGCTGCCGGTTTGGCCTCGTTCAGTGCCTGCGCCAGCCGTGATGCCTGGTACATCACCCGCACTACAAAACCATAGCAGCTTAATTGCTCGCTCAAGCTGGCCGACTCCTCGCTTTCCTGCATCCACAGGTACAGCAGATGTGGCCCGGGCTGGCTCAAGCCCGTGTTGTTCTGTTCGGGTACGGTCTGCCGGTCGGACATCATCGCCAGCTGGCTGACAATGCCCAGGTGGTGGCGCAGTTCGTTGTAGCGTTCCGGTTCACTCGGGCTGGCATCGTTCTGCAGCAACCAGTGCTGTAGCAGATTGCGCAATGCGGTGCATTCGCTGTGCAGGGGCAATGCCTGTTCCGTGTCGATGTGGCGTTCCAGATTGTTCAGCAGTGCCAGCAGGTGTGCAGCCAGCGAACGGTCCCAGCGCATCACCAGCATGTGGCCGATGCGATCGATTTCACGTGCAGCGTGTTCTCTTGCCGAGTGGTGTAGGTTGTTTGCCAGCTTCATAGTGTTATCCGTTATTCAGACGTGGGCGAGGTCTGTGCGACAGCCTGGCGGTACAGCAGTGCTGTGCAAACATGGGCAAGGCTCAAGGCATTGCAAAGGAAAGCAGTGCCTGAATGCTCAATGTTATAATTCTGGCTTGATGAATCAGTTGGCGCGCAAATGAACGTATTTTACGAAGAAAGCGGTTCCTTCAAGGTTGGCACCATTGTGTCCCGTGCCGATGCCAGCTTGCAGGTAGATACGCTGCATGGCAAGCGAGCCAAGATCAAATCAAGCAATGTTTTTCTCGAGTTTAGCTCGACTCTGGCAGATTTTCTTCCTGCTGCAGAAAAAATGGCTGATGAGATCGATCTGGATTTCCTGTGGGAATGCAGCCCGGAAGATGAGTTCGAGCACGATGTGCTGGCAGCCGATTACTGGGGGCATGCCCCCTCGGCACTGGAGAGTGCTGCCATCATCCTGCGCGTGTTCGGTGCCCCGATGTATTTCTACAAAAAAGGCAAGGGCCGCTATAAAAAAGCCCCGGAAGAAGCACTGAAAGCCGCCCTGGCTGGTATCGAGCGCAAAAAGCGCGAGCAAGAGCAGATTGATGGCTGGGTGGCCGAGCTGAAGGCCGGTACCCTGCCTGAGGCCATCCGCAGCCAGTTGATGACCTTGCTGTGGAAGCCGGACAAGAACACGCTGGAATTCAAGGCCTTCGACCAGGCCGCGCGCGAGCTGAACCAGCCGCCGCTGAAACTGGCACAAAGCGTGGGCGGCATCAGTTCGGTGCCGGACTACCTGATGGCCGGTTTCCTGATGGAGTACTTTCCCATGGGCAGCGGTTTTGGCAAATATGCCCCGCCGCTGCTGCCGGAAGAACTGCCGCTCTCCGAGGTGGCGGCTTTCTCCATTGATGACGCCAACACCACCGAAATCGACGATGCGTTGTCGGTAGTCGACCTGCCGGACGGCAACAAGCGTGTGGGCATCCATATTGCTGCCCCTACACTTGGCGTGCCGGTGGATTCGGACATCGAAAAACTGGTATGGGGCCGCCTGTCCACCGTGTATTTCCCCGGTGGCAAGATCACCATGTTGCCGGACGACGTGGTGCAGGCCTTTACCTTGCAGGAAGGGCAGGACTGCCCGGCGCTCAGCCTGTATGTGGACGTTACGCCGGACTTCGAACCGGTGGCCTACGAAAGCCGTATCGAACGGGTGCGCATTGCGGCCAACCTGCGTCATGCCGAGCTGGAACAGCAGTTCAACGAAGACACCCTGCTGAACGATCCGGGTGTGGATTACCCGTTCAAGCGTGAGCTGACCTGGCTGTGGCACTTTGCCAATGCACTGGAAAAACGCCGTGGCAAGTACGACCCCACCCGTCCGGTGCAGATGGACTACAACTTTGATGTGGTCGATGGCAAGGTACTGATCACCCTGCGCAAGCGTGGTGCCCCCATGGACAAGCTGGTGTCGGAACTGATGATTCTGGCCAACAGTGAATGGGGCCGCATGCTGGCCGAAGCGGATATCCCGGCCATGTATCGCGCCCAGAGCATGGGCAAGGTCCGCATGACCACCCGCCCCGAGCCGCATATCGGCCTGGGCGTGGCGCAATATGCCTGGGCCACCTCGCCGCTGCGCCGTGCCACCGACTTCGTCAACCAGCGCCAGCTCACGGCGATGATTCGTGGCGAGAAGCCGCAGTTCGAGCAAGGCAATGCCATGCTGTTTGCCCTGCTGCGCGATTTTGACACCACCTATTCCGCCTATCTGGGTTTCCAGGACAAGCTGGAACACTTCTGGTGCCTGCGCTGGTTTACCCAGGAAGGTGTCAGCAATGTCACCGCCACCTTCATCAAGGAAGACCTGGTACGTATCGACGGTCTGCCGATGCGGGTACGCATTCCGGGCCTGCCGGAACTGGCGCGTGGCGACCGTATCCAGCTGAGTGTGATCCGCATCGACGAACTGATGGCCGAGATCGAATTCCGCTTTGTCGGGGTGGTGGGCCATGTCGAGGCTTCCAGCGAGGAAGAAGAAGGCTGAGGCTTGGCCCCGTCGGGTATGAAAGCAAAAGGCTGCCTGCGGGCAGCCTTTTTTTGGGACAGCGAAGTCTGTCTCAGAACATGTCGTCGATGCCGTTGCAGGCCTCTTTCAGATCACCAATGGCACCGGTCAGCGCATCACGGTCGATGCCCAGTTTGTCCACCACGCTCCAGGGCAGTGTGGTCAGCATGTCGCTTTCGCTCATGTCGTGATTGAAGCCGGCCACCATATAGGCCGACAGGCCAATCACGATGGCAAAGCGCGAGACATCGCCCAGCAGGTCGTGCTGATCGCGAATGGCTTGCTGGATGTCGTCCGGGAAATTCCAGCGCCGGGCCAGCTCGGCACCCACTTCGGTCAGGTCCACGCCCAGCAACATGCGTTCGGTGGCCACCCGGTCTGCGCCGCCCGCCACAATCTTGTCGATCTGCACCGCCTGCTGCGGCATCGCCACATGCAGCACCAGTTCGCCGATATTCGACAGCAGGCCACAGGTATAACCCAGCTGGGCATCCAGCCTGGCCAGTTTGGCCAGCCGCTTGGCGGTATTGGCCATGGCAAAGCTGCGCTGCCAGAAGCCTTTCATGTCAAAGCCCGGTATGCCGGCGGTGGCACCGGTAATGCCGGAGGCGATAACCAGAATGCGCAGGTTGTCAAAGCCCAGCAGTACTACCGCATCGTCCAGTGAACCTACGCGACGGCTGCCACCAAAGCGCGCGGTATTGGCCAGCCGCAGCACACGGGCGGTCAGCACCTGATCGTGCCCGACCTTGTCGCTGATTTCATCAATATTGATATCGGTCTTGTGAAAGCTTTCAATCAGCTCCTGCACCACCTTGGGTACCATCGGCAACCGTCCGGATGCCTGCTCGAAAAGTTCAGCCACTTGCATGCCATATCCCCTTTGTCATTGTCCCGCTTATTGAGCTTAGGTGAAGTGTTGCAGAAAAAAAGGCCAAAAAGGCCGATCTGGCACAAGCAGTCAGGCGACTGGCTGGCCGTGGGCCGCTTCCAGCAGGGCAAACCATTGCTGGCGGTCCAGTTGCAGGCGGCAGGCAGCAGCTGCTTCATCCAGCGAAGCCAGGCGGCGCGAGCCGGAAATGGGGATGGGGCGGGCCGGGTGGCGCATCAGCCAGGCCAGCGCCAGCGTGGCGGGAGTGACCGCCAGCTCGGCTGCCATCTGCTGCAGGGCTGCGTGCAATGCCGGGTGGGCTGCAGGCTGTAACAGACGGCCTCCCGCCAGCGGCGACCACACCATGGGCCGGATGCCAGCTTGCAGGCACTGGTCAAACGTACCGTCGAACAGGGGCGCGCCATGCAGCAGCGAGGCTTCCACCTGATTGGTGAGCAAGGCTGTGCGCGACGAGAGCAGGGCAAACTGGCTGGGACTGAAGTTGGATACGCCAAAATGCCGCACCTTGCCGCAGGCCTTGAGGCTGGCAAAGGTGTCTGCCACTTCGTCCGGGTCCAGCAGCGGGTCCGGGCGGTGAATCAGCAGCAGGTCCAGATAGTCCGTGCCCAGGTTCTGCAAGGAAGCATCCACCGAGGCCAGGATATGCGCGCGGCTGCTGTCGTAGTGCTTTACCTGCCAGCCACGGCTGGCATCTGCCGGCTTGATGCCGCATTTGCTCACCAGCTGGATGTGCTCGCGCTGGCCGGGGTTGGCCTTCAGCCACTGGCCGAACAGCGCCTCGCAGCGAAAGCCGCCGTACAGGTCGGCATGGTCGAAAGTGGTGATGCCAAGCTGGATGGCGTGCTCCACCCA
>NZ_JAELUD010000043.1:0-36417 GCF_016429185.1 Aquitalea sp. ASV11 | reverse complement strand
CCCCCCCCCCCCCCCCCCCCCCCCCCCCCCCCCCCCCCCCCCCCCCCCCCCCCCCCCCCCCCCCCCCCCCCCCCCCCCCCCCCCCCCCCCCCCCCCCCCCCCCCCCCCCCCCCCCTTTTCACGCAGAAGACGGCATACGCGATTATTGCGTTCGTCTCGTGGGCTCGGAGATGTGTATAAGAGACAGCTACAAACCGCCATGACAAGGTTGCAAGCACTATGCAAAGAATAAGGGCCAGTACATAACCTAATGCAGTATCGTTACCCAACGTAGCCAGCCTGTACAAGACAAAAACTGGTTGATGCCATAGATACAAGCTGTAGCTAATCAAACCAATGCCAACCAGCGGTGCGCTGCCTATAGTGGCTTTTGCATATTTCGTTCCATCCGAAAAAGCCAAGAACAAGGCTGAACCGATACACGCAAGCATAACAAACCAGAACTGCTGGCTTGGCTCATGAACCGAATAGAAAATTGCTATAAAAATAACCAGCAGCCCAGCCCAGGACAGGCTTTCCCTCATACCCAGACCAAGTTTATAACTTTGCTTATGCAATTTAATTGCATACAACCCAATCAGCAGTTCCCACGCTCTAGCTGGGAGCAAATAAAATGCAGCCGGGAAATTATGGTTATAAGCATAGTAAGAGTAAATTACGCTACCAACTAAGATGACCAAAAAAGCAAGCCTTCCTAATTTTGGTAGCTTTATACCAAACACCCAGAGCAATAGCGGAAAGAACAGATAATATTGCTCTTCTACGCCAAGGCTCCAAAGGTGCAGAACCGGATTGAGTTCCGACTGTAATCCAAAGTAATCTTCACCCTTAAGATACAGCAGTATATTAGAAGAAAATAACGCAGCTGCAACCAAACCTTGCCCGAAGGATTTGTATTCAGCTGGCAAAAAATATAAATAACCAACAATACTCGTAACAATGAGTATCAGAAACAAAGCCGGCGCAATACGCCTCACTCTGCGCTCATAAAACTTCAAAATAGAAAAACTATGGTTATTGAATTCAGCGGTCAGGATATTACCGATCAAATAACCGCTAATGACAAAAAATATGTCAACCCCGACATATCCACCAGCAAGCAACTGAAATTTTGCATGAAAGAGGACAACAGCCAGAACTGCTATGGCTCGCAGACCATCAACCTCTGGCCTATAATTTTTTGCTCTACTCTTAGATGTTTCCAACAAAACCACACCTTTTTTACGCTGAATTTTAGTAAATCATTAAATAGCAATATTGCTTTTCCGATGGGCGCAGACACTGCATTTTGTGACAGTTGCAGAAGTTAACAAAGTTTCAGCCACACATCAAAATGAATCTTTGCGCTGCAACAAAATTGTCGTCAAATTCGTTGTTGGTTTTTAAATAGGTTTGCCATTTTAAATACATGCTAATCAAAGCTAAAATTTCCTCACCCCGCCAAATACGTATAGTTACTGATGGACATCCTGTGAAAACTAGTAAAAACGTGTTTTGTTCGTAGGTCTGTTTAAATTGCAGGCAAATAAGCACACTGCACACCACCAACCATACGGTCGTTTTTCTTTGCCTCAACTACGGACTCAAGCGGTTTTGTTTCAAATGAAAATGATTTGCTTCGAATTTGAGCAACTCATCCCATTGCGTCATGGTCAGGATTGTTTCAATCCAAAACGCTGCCAACGGAACTGCCACCGCTTTAGCATGCAGACTTGTACATGCCAGGTGGCGATGGCAGCCGTATTCATCGCTCGCAACCATGTAGTGCCCTGCTTTGATGCAGCAAACTTGTTGCGCTTGTTTTGACAGGTTCTTGCAGCGGATGGTGGGGTGCTCAGCACCTGTTCGCCCCTTGCAGGCTTTCCGCTTTTGTATGTTGCCAATCGGCATTCATTCGACGCTCGCCCATGCCTTGCTTTTCCGCCTCATAGGCGACACGCGTCATTCCTCACGCTAGGTGGCGCGGTCTGCTTCCGTTTACCTTGGCAGTGGTGAACCTTGCCTTCCCACCCGCAGCACTAGATAATCCCCTCCGTGCTGTTCAATAGCGGCACCGGGATTGGCGTCCTGTAATCAGACGGACTTTGGTCAAAGCCCATGCTTTGTCGCGTCCGTACACCATTGCACGTCTTCTATGGCGGGCCATGGTGGGAGCCTCTTACGAGGCGCCGTTCCTGATTACGGTACGCCAATCCTGCCATGTGCCTGCCACCCCCGATTGGCGTCGTGGGCAGGCTTACCTTAATCAGGAGCCGATATGCCATTTCTCATCTATTTGCCTGCACTTCCCGCAACGGTTTACTGCGAGGGAGTGCCATGTTGACGACTGATCCCCCACCCCTTGCGGTATTACCCCTGATGCGCCAACACATCGTGCTGCTACAAGCCATGCTGCAGCAGGACCGCTTTGCCGCGCTGCGCAGCCCGGTGCAGGAGTTGGCACATAGCTTTGCCCAGTTGGAATCGGCATTGCGGGAACAGGCCCAGACGCTAGAGGCAGTAATGGCCTTGCTGGCCTTACATCCGTCTGATGCCTACCGCAGGCACTTGATGCAGGGCTTGCTGGGTTTGCAGCAGCAACAGCAGCAATTGCTGGCGTAAACCTGCGTAGTCCTACCTTGTGGAAGCAGCCTGGCGTTGTGAATGGCCGGGCTGTTACTGTTAACGCCCCAGTAAACGCTGCCACCAGCTTTTGCTTGGCAGGCTGGGAATGGTGGGCGTTTGATCGTCGCTGTCATCCGGGCGGGCGGGGTGGGTGCTGGGGCCATTGGGCCGCAGCAGGTCGCCGGGGTAGTATTCCAGTCCCAGGCATTGGCTGTCATCCAGGCCAAAGGCTTTGACCGCCGCTACCGCTTCTACGCACCAGCGGCCAAAGTAACCGCTGTCCTCTAGCTGCCGATTTCCCAAGCTGTACCAATACGGACGTTCATACATGGCGGTAGCCGGGGCATTGCCGGGCTTGGCCGGGCGGTCCAGTTCGCGATACCAGTGGCGCACAAAGTCGGCCAGCAGCCCGGATTGCTGTGCTGGTGGGGCGTCAATGGCCTTGAGCAGTCGTTGATAAGGCTTGGGGTGGCACAGCGTGTCGCCAATCTTGCGCCCTATCTGGCGGCTGGCAATGATGCGGTCCAGCAAGTGGTCTTCGCCTTCGTTGCCGATCAATACCAGCAGCCGTTGCCATGGCCCATCCGGCAGTTCCAAGGCCAAGGCCAGCCCCACCAGCCAGAAGCAGACGATGTAGTGGTCCAGATTCACCTTCCAGGCGTGACGGGTGTATTGCTGTTGCGGGGTAAACACGTCTTTGCCCAAGCGTTCTGACTCTTCCCAGGCATCCAGCAAGGGCGGGAAGTATTGCGCCAGTTCCTTGATGTCGTCGCCACGGGAGTAGCGGCTGAATAGCAAGTGCCAATTCTCTCTTGAAATTGAAAACATATATTGAGGAGCATAGGATACATCTCCACCGGGCTTATTCGCAGTCTCCCAACGATCACATATATCTTCAATAAGGAATTTTACCAAGCCATCCCAGTATGCACGATTGCCAATTAACGACCGCACTATTTTATCCCTTTTAATAGTTTCGATGCTGCCTCTGGATTTGGAATCAATTTACCGTCCTTACCCATCACACCTACCGTGACTCGACCAAAAGGATCAGTATGTACTAGCCATTTTTCAACCATCCCCTCACTCAGGGCTTTTTCTACTTTTGATGCATTAGATAGGCCCACCGACTCCAATATCCGGTTGTAAATTGATCAGCTGGTAGCAGCCTCTCAGTGATTATATTTTAATTTAAAATTAAATAGAATTGCGCACTTTGCTTCAAACTCACACCGCACCCCAATAGCCATGAAATGGACCATCTGGACAAACCAATCGCCAAACACTATCAATCTCCTTAAAGTAAAACCATCTTTCTTTAAAATTTTCACCGGCATAGTAGTTCTTTACATCCACCTCAACCGCACAGCCAGCATCAACTTCCCTTTGAAGCCATCGTTCAAATCGATTGAGTTCACCAGGTGACTTGAACCCATCAATTACCTCGAGATTATTGCTCACAGTTCCCATTTAATTCATTTTTGGTCAATTTAAATACTCATCAGAAACAAATTTTGCTCACACTCCCTACGACTCTTTGAACATCACAATATTTTATTCTATTTGACCAATCTTGGTTTATTGATTGCATCAAGCAAACCTTCCAACTCTATACCATACTGATTTGGCTCAAAGCTCTCATCAATACCTTCCATCATAAATTCTTCATTTATCAATTCACAGAGCCTGTCAATGGCTTTCATTTCAACATCACCCCTTAAGGCAGCATCAAACATATTCAAATCCTCACCACACATTTTAGATTTAAGGGTTATCAATAGTTTCTTTTGTGTATCAGATAAATTGATCATCATTTTGCCACCCCGGCAGCACTTGTACCCCACGCAGTAACTACATTACCTTGCGGATTAACAACTACGGTTGCATTTACCCCAACATATTTAAATGTCGGACCATACTTACTTGGTACATATTGTATTGCTGTTGGATTAGAGAACGCATCTACCACCGCAGCTTGATTTACACCTATCCCTGAATCTCTACGTGCGATTTGAGCTATAGCGTGATCGGAATAGCTTACAATTTGTGTTGGAGCACGTACCCCTGCTGCCTGCTCGGCAGACAATTGCATGCTCAACCTCGCAGCTTGGATCGAGCTTATAGCTGCTCCATTTGTAGTAACAGCAGACTTTGCAGCCAAGTTAGTAATCGCCTGCCCCGCCACATTGGCCCCGGCCTTGGCGGCGGTGACCGCCACTTTACCCGCGCCCATCGCGGCAGTCGCTGCACCCACCACATCGACCGCCAGCCGTCCGGCTTCTACCCCGGCGGTGACGGAGCCGTCCCAGCCGCCATCATTGTAGGCCTTGGTCATCAGGTCTATACGTTGGCGGTAGTCTTGCACAATGCTGTCGCCTACCTTGCTGCGGAAGGCGGGGTCGTTGACCAGGGCGACCAGGGTTTTCTGGGTGTCGCTCCAGTTGGCTACCATGTCCACCACGTTTTCGACCTGTTGGTAGCTTTGCAGGCCGATGCCGCCGCCAACGCCCACCAGCAGGCCAACGTTCTGTTTGCCGCTGATCAAGCCGTATTTCAGTTCTACCGCGCTCAGGCAGCTTGGCTTGCCTTTGCAGGCGGCCTTTTCCGCATCTTTGGCAAATTGCTGTTTGGGGTGAGGTAGTTGTTTGTGACTTCATTAAATGCCGCCCCCGCCCCAGTACTGCCGCCTACCACCCCGCCCGCTGCACTGCTGGCCAGCGTAACCAGGGTGTTGTACAGAGCCGGGTTGTTCTCCTGGGTGATACCGTTTTCTTTGAGCAAGCGGCTGGCTTCGACTGCGGTGAGGCTGCCGGTCAAGCTGCCTGCGGCCCCCGCTGCGCCGCCAGTGAGGCCGCCGATGACGGTGTGCAGGCCAATGCGCAGTTTGCCTTGTTCGCCCCAGTCCTGATTGATTTGCTCGGCTTGGGCGAGCAGTTGTTGGGCTTGTTGCTCCTGGCCGTCGACGTGGGCTTGTTTGGCTTGTTCGATCAGTGCATTGGCTTGTTTGATTTTGGTTTCGGCGTATTTCCCCACCGCACTGCTGGCTTGCTGCCCAAAGGTTTGGGTAATTAGCGTTTGCGCGTCGATGTCTTGTTGCACTTTGTCGGCGTCGAAGATGCGTTGGATGCCGCTTTGCGGGTCACCAGTGCGGGCGGCGCTGTTGCCGGCGATGCCGCTGATGCCGCTGCGGGTGTCGCTGGCGGCGCTGCCGCTGTCGTTGCCAAAGCCAACGCCGGAGCCGGACGGGCTCCACATGCCTTGCTGGTTCATCGATGTACCGATGTTGAGGCTGGTGCTGCTGGCGTTGTAGTCGGCCTGATTGTGCAGGTCGGTCATGGCGAGCTGGCCGCCTGTTTCAAACTGGTTGTTTTGTTGCTGGACGGCGGTTTCGGTGCTGCTGATGACGCCGCCGGTGAGGGTGGTGTCGCCTGCGACCTTGACGTGGAAGCCGCCGTCGCCGGCCAGGATGCCGCTTTGTTCGCCTACGCTGAGGTAGTCGCTGTTGATTTTGCTTTGGCTCATGCTGAGGCTGCCGCCCATCATGCCGTAGCCGATGGACAGGCTGCCGCCCAGGCTGTTTTGTTTGCTGTCGTAGTGGTCTTGGTCTTGCAGGCTTTCGATGGTGAGATGGCCGCCGACCTTGGCTTGTACGCTGGGGGCGGCCACCACGGCGCCTTTGAGGGTGGTGTCGCCGCCGCTGCTGAGGCTGATGTTGTCGCCGGCGTTGAGATGGCTGTTGTGGTAGCGGGTGCTGTCGCCGTCGGCATGGCCGCGGTTTTTGCTGGCGCTGGCGCTAAATAGCATGCCGTCTGTGCCGAAGCTGATGCCGATACTGCCGCTGCGGCCGCTGTTGCTGCTGTGTTGTTGGTCGCTGTCCTGGCTGGCTTGTAGCTGGATGCGGTTGTCGGCGTTGAGGCTGATGGCCTTGGTAGCGGTCAGGTCGCTGCCTTGAATCAGGATGTTGCTGTCCTGGCCTGCGCCGCTGGCGTGCAGGCTGAGGTTGCCGGCGGCTTGGACGCGGCTGGCGGCACTGGTGTCGGAGGATGATTCTCGGTGTGATTTATTGCTGCTACTACCCACCGAGAGGCTGAGGTTGATGCCACCGGCTTTGTCGGCGGCGTTGGCGTCGCGGGTTTTGGGTTTGCCGTCGGGGCCGATTTCGCGGGTGAGGATTTGATTGTCTTTGCCATTGATGGTGCTGCCTTGGCCGTCCTGGATGGCGGTGTAGGCGGCGTAGCCGGACAGGCCGCTGCTGGCGGCGGCCAGGGCTTTCATGCGGCTGTCGCTGGTTTTGCTGGCGGCCTTGGCCATCTGGTCGGCGGTCTGGATAGCGTTGAGGACGGGGCTGGAGAGGGCCAGGGTGAGGCCGCTTTGCTTGAACCAGCTGTCGCTGAAGTTGTGTGTGGTTTCGCGTGCTTCGGTGATGGCGATGTCTTTGGCCTGGATGGTGATGTCGCCGCCGCCATTCACGCCGGTGGCCAGTACATTGCTGCCGGTTTGGGTGTAGTGCTGCCCGGCGCTGAGGGTGACATTGCCGCTGAGTGCGCCAACGGTGCTGCCGACGGCCTGGGTGGTGCGGGTGCTGTCGTCCTGGCCTTGGGCGCGGCTGCCGATGGTGATGCCAAAGCCGCCGCTGCCCATCAGGCCGGATTTTTGTTCGCTGTGCTGGCTGGCGTAGCGGTCGGTGTTGCTGGCGGCTTGCAGGCTGAGACTGCCACCCGCTTGCAGTATGGTGCCCTGGTCGCTGACCACCTGGCTGCCAATCAGGCTGAGATCGCCACCGGCGATGGCGCTGACGGTGTGGCCGCTGACGCTGCTGCCCTTGGCCCAGCTTTGTGCGCCCTGGTAGCTGTCGTCGCTGCTGCGGCTGCTGAGCAGGCCTTTTTTGCTGCTGTGGCTTTGCCATTCCAGTTGCTGGGTTTGCTGGCCGCTGGCGAGGGTGAGGTCTTGTCCGGCTTGCAGCTGGACCTGGCCTTGGGCGCTGTCGAGGGTGGCGGCAGTGGCGGCGAGATTGCCTCCGGCCTGCAGGGTGAGGTCGCCCTGGGTGTTAAGGCGGCTGCCGGTTTGGTCTGTGCTGCCTTGGGCGGACCAGTTGTTCTGATTGAAGGTAATGCGGTGTTGCTGGGCGGTGTCGACGGTGCCGAGCGTGAGGTCTTGTCCGGCTTGCAGCACGGTGCTGCCGCTGTATTGGCTGATGAGCTGGCTGCCGCTGAGGTCGAGGTTGCGGCCTGCGGCCAGCAGCATGGGGCCTGTGCCCTGCCCCAGGTAGAGCCCGGCCATGCGGTCGAGTGCGGTTTGTTGCAGGGTGTTGCCGCCGCTGCCATGTTGTTGGCTATAGGTGGTGCTGGCGCTGGTGAGGTCGCGCCCGGCACTCAGGCTGAGGCTGTGGTCGGCCTGGATGCGTCCGCCCTGGTTGTTGAGGTCGGTGTTGGCATGGGCGGCCACGGTGCTGCCTTGCAGGCGTCCGGCCAGGTTGTGGATGGTGTCGGCGTTGATGGTAAGCAGTTGTCGTCCGGCCACGCGGCCCTGATTGGTAAGGTCGCCATTCAGTTGCAGTTGCAGCCGGTCTGCGGCCAGGATGGCACCGCTGGGGGCCAGATCGCCTTGCTGCAGTTTGACGTATACCTGCGGCACCAGTACTTGCTGGCTGCGGCCATCCGGCAGGGTGACGGTTTGGCTGACCAGCCAGACGATGTCGCTGGTGAGCTGGGCCATTTGCGCGGCGGTGAGTGCTACACCGGGCACCAACTGGTGGCTGGCGGCAAAGGTTTTGCCGTTGTCCATCAGCGCGCGGAACTGGGCCTGACCGTCGTTATAGCCTGCCAGCAGGCTTTGGCCGGTGAGGCGGCTGATTTGCTGGTTGATGAGTTGTTGTTCGTAGTAACCATCTCCCAGGCGTTTGAGGGAGGTATTGGGGTCGGGCGACAGCCCGGCCAGCAGATAATCGCTGCCCAGCCAGGCTTGGCGGTTGGTGAGACTGGGGTCGGTTTCCAGCAGCGGTGCCGGGCCATCGGGCTGGATGCGATACAGGCTGCTGCGTGGCAACTGGATGGTGGGCGGCTGGGTGAGCACGCTGCCGGGAATGCCGTTGCTGCCGGGTTCCAGTTGTACCGTGCCATTGCTGGTCTGGCTGAGCCGGGCGACTTCGCTGCCGGGAACGGGCGGGGCAATGGGGCTGGGTCCGGGGCGACCCCGGTCCAGATTGGCGACGGTGTCGGCATTGATGATCAGGCTGGTCTTGCCCTGGATGCTGGCATCGACGCTGCCTATGGTTTCGCGGATGTCGGCTTGGGGATAGGCAAAACGGCCACCGGAGTACATCTGGATTTGCACGTCAAACTGGTGATTACGGTACAGGGTGGCGGCGGTGTTGATGATCTGGCTGCCTGTTCCACCATCGATTTGCAGTTGGTCTGCGGCACTGATCTGGCCGTACTGGTTGTCCAGCAGCTGGCCCGGCTGCAGCAGCATATTGCCACCGGCACGGATGGTGGGCGCTGCGCCCGTATCTGCGGTTAGTACGTCGTCCTGTGCTGTGTGGTGGGCAGTGCGGCGCAGTTCGTTAAACGGCTCGGTGGTGCCAAGCCCGGTACGGTTGACGACCGTGTGTATTGGATCGGTAAGTTGATAAGGCGTGAATAACAATACGCAGTTACTGCTGCAACTGCCGTATTGCGCGTCGTAACGGACGGCATCGGTCTGGTAGGAGAAGTATGGCGCACCACCGGTCCCGCCCGGCCCGTGCAACAGCAGGAAAGGGTCGAGCCCATCCGGGCTTTGGTCCGGATTGATCACACTATCCTGGCGGTAAGTGTAGTAAATGGTTTGGGTTTGCGGCTGATCGATGGCGATGCGCCAGCGCTCGCCAGTCATGCCCCAGCCACGGCCATTGGCAAAGAAAAAAGTACTGGTGTGCGGGCTGAGTTTGACCACTGCACGGCCCAGCACCTTGCCATCCGGGGTGATGATCTGGTCGTTGCTGATGATGTCAGCCGGGTCGACAATGTAGATTTGCGTAGCGCGGTAGTTGGCGGAGGCACGCAAGTCGCCACCGTTATGACCATTCCCCTGCCAGCCGGGCAGGTTCATGGTGACGGTTTCATCCATGCTGCTTTGCTGGGTAATGCCCACCCGCAGGCGCTGGTTGCGTACCGTGTCGGCGCTGATCTGCATATTGCCCGCAGCGTCGATGCTGGCCGACTGATTGTCCACCAGGCTGGAGGGGCGGCTGATCTGTCCGCTGCTGTCAAAGCCGCCGCCTATCACCATGTCGCCCAGGCTGATCAACTGGGCGTTTTCCCCATTGCGCAGTTGGTCGGCGGCAATGCCCAGCTGTTGCCGAGCGGCGATCACCGCTGCCTGGCCTGCCAGCGGGGTGTTGTCCAGCAAGGGGGCAGCCAGCAACAGGCGGTCGGCATAGATGCGCCCGCTGCCGCGATTGCTGATGGTTTCACCGGCTTGAATGCTGGCATCTCCGGCGTCTATCAGGCCCTGGTTGTCGAGGCTGGTGGTGGCTTGCAGGTTAAGCGTGCTGGCGCTGATGTCGGCCTGGCTGGCATTGCTGATGCTGTCCGCCTGTATGCTGGCGCTGCCGCCAGCGCGCAGGCCGGACTGGTTATCCAGCTTGCCAGCAGTGCTGAGCGCGAGGTTTCTCCCGGCCTGGATGGCGGCTTGTACGGTGAGGTCTTGCTGGCTATTGAGCGTGAGGTCTTGCCCGGCAACAAACTGGCCGGTGCTGGCCAGCTGCCTGGCCTGGATGGCCAGATTGCCGTTGGCGCTGGTTTGTCCGCCCTGTTGTTGCAGCGTGTCCGCGTGCAGTGCGGCATCGCCCAGGCTGAGCAATTCGCCCTGGTTGCGCAGGGATTGCGCAGCGGCCAGCGTCAGGCTGGATTTGGCGGCAATCAGCCCGGCCTGGTTGTCCAGCGTATTGCTGCTCAGGGTAAGGGTATCGCCCATAATCAAGCCGCCCTGATTGCGCAGGGTACTGCTGTTGATATCCAGCGTGGAAGCCTGAATGCGCCCGTCTTGCAGGTTGAACAGGTCACCGCTGTTCAGGGCCAGCTTGCCACCGGAGAGCACGCCCCGTGCGTCGCCACTGTCTCCATTCCATAGTGCTTGTCCGCCGGTATCCAGGAGCAGGCTTTGGCTGGCAGCCAGCAGGCCACCCGTATTGTTCACCATGCCGCTATTGGCGCTGATGTCGCGGGCAAAGATACCGCCCTGGCGGTTATCGATGTCGCCGCCATTGAACAGCAGCCCGGCGGCTTCCAGCCAGCCGGCACGGTTGTCCAGTTGCCCCGCTAACAGCCTGAGTTCACCCCCTGCGGCAATGTTGCCCAGGCCGTTGTCCAGCGTGGCGGTGCGCAGGGTCATGTCCTTCCCGGCCACCAGAGTGCCGTCTTGATTGTGGATGGCCCCGGTGTCGATGAGTGCCTGATCGACATACAGCTGGCCTTGCCGGTTATCCAGCAAGGGGCCGAACAGTTGCAGCGTGCGCAACTGCATGCTGCCGTGGTTCTGCAAGCCTTGTTGCAGGCTCAGGTCGATACCGCCATTGGCCAGCAGGCTGCCGCTGTTATCCAGCAGGCCGGCCACGTGAAGGGTGCCGTCGGGCAATGTCTGCGCTGGCACGGGCTGGCTGTAAACCGGGGCATCCCCACCCGGTGCGCTCGTGCTGTCTGTGGCTGGCGGCGTGATCGCGCCGTCATCCGGTGTGGATGGTAGCTCAGGCGCAGTGCCGGCTTTGGGCGGCAGGCCCACCACCCCGCTGCTGTGCAAGGCATTGGCCTGCACCGTTAAGCCTTGCTGGCCGGTCTGGCTAAGTTGGCCAGCGTTGTCCAGGCTGGCGGCGTCTATCTGCAAACGCTGGCCGCTGATGTTGCCGCTGGCGGTATTACTGATATCGCTGGCATCAAGCAGCAGTTCGCGCCCGGCATTGATCAGCCCGCTATTGGTGAGTGGCCCGGTGGCAATGTGCAGGTTGTGGCTGGCCGACAAGGTGCCGTCATTGTCCAGCCCCTGGCTTTGCAGCTGCATACTGCCGCCCTGCTGCGCCAGCATGCGTCCGGTGTTTTCAAGGCGGCCATCCAGGTGCAACTGCAAATCGCCCTGACTTGCCACCAACTCACCGGCATTGCGTGCGCCCAGGCCGTGTTCGGTAGCCAGCAGGGTGATTTTGCCAGCGTACATGCCACCCACCGCGGCCACGTCCAGGCTGTAGGCGGGCGTGGCACTGCCGGGTGCTGGCGGGGTAGTGGCCACCACCTTGCCACTGGCATCCAGCTGGTTCTGCCCGGTGGTCAGTTGCAGTTGCTGCGCCCACAGCCCGGCATTCAGTTGCACGGCACGCGCCAGGATGGTGGTGTAGTCGCTGCCGCTGTCGTTCAGCCCTGCGCCGTTAATCTGCAACATGCCGTTGCCGGTCTGGAAGCCTTGCACTACCCCGCCAGCAAGCTGCGGCGTGGCAGCGGCAAAGGTGCTGCGGTTGGCATTGAGCACAGTCACGCCATCAATACGCAGGCCGGAGGGGTTGGCGATGATCAGGTCTGCCCGTGCACCGGCAATTTCCATGGTGCCACTCAGGCGTGACGGGTTGGCGCTGTTGATCTGGTTGACGATGACTCTGGCACTGCCACCGGCCAGCCACGGGTTGCCTGCCACCCATCCGGCGCTTTGGGTCTGGCTGGCGCTGCGGCCGTTATTGAAGATGGTGACCGGTGTGGTGGTGTCGAACTGGCGATACTGGTTCATCGACACCCCACCGGCAGTAGGGGTCTGGATATTGATTTGTACCGCACCGCTGGCGGTATTGAGGATGGTGGGGCGCTGCCCGGCAGGCGCGGCAGGGTCGGCCAGAATCTGCGCCAGTGCCACAGCGGGCAGGCCTAGCAGCAGGATGGCCAGCGCCAGCGGCTGCCATGCCCAACAGGTGCGGGGCTGGCTGGTGCGCGCGCGAAGGTGGTGCTGCCCTTGCCAGGCAGTGGCACATTCCGCCACAGGCATCAGCAGATTGCGCAGGGGGTTGAAAACCAGACGGTGACAATGACGGTTCATGCTTTACGCTCCGGTGACGGGAGTCAAAAACGGTAGGCAAGGGAGAAGCCCCCGGTGCTGCCGGGGGTGCGAAAATGGGTGGGGTAGCGCAGTGGCTTGCTGATGAACACGTCGTAGTCGAAACCAAGCAACTGGCCACGGCTGCCAAGGGCAATGCCGCTCAGCCGACGGCCCGGCAGCAAGGCCGCCGATTGGCCACCGACTTCGCCATGGTCGTAAGCCAGATAGATTTCACGTCCTTTGAATTGCCAGCCCAGCTCATTGCGTACCAGCCAGCCACGATCGGCACTAAGCTGGTTATCGCCGTTGAAGCCGCGCACGGTGCTGCGGCTGCCGATAGAAAAGCGGTCCAGCGGAATCAATGGAGTCTGGTTGTATTGGCCGCGCCAGACCGAACTGAACTGCCAGGCCTGGCCCAAGCCGCGGAAGGGTAATACCAGTTGTGCCTCGGCCCGCCATAGCTGCAAGCGGGCGCTGCCCTCGTTGAACGCCTCTTCCGGAGCCGCTTGCGCATGGCGCGCACCAGTACCACGCCGGTAATTCAGGCTGGCGCTGAATGCGCCCTCACCCAGGCGGGTTTCGTGAGCTACGCCCAGCTCCCAGCCCGCCATGCGGCGGCGTTGCACGTCGATTTCGGCATCGTTGATGAAGCTGCTGGCCTTGCGTTGCCACAGTTGCAGGTTGAGGCCGGTTTTGCTGTCGGCATTGCGCAGCAGCAAGCGCGATAGCGTGAGCGCCGCGTTCTCGCTTTTGCCGTGATAGAGGTACCTTTCATAAGCACCGGCCACCGACTGGCGATAACGCCCATCATTCAGTGTCAGACCGAGCAGCCAGTACCCCAGTGGCAGGCTGTAATTGAGCGTGTTGTTTTCAGAGCCCCGTTCGCCATCCTGACCACCACCCAGCGCCTGGCTGCGGGACAGGCTGAGCATGTCATTGAGCGTCAGCAGATGGTCCACCGCCAGCGTGGCACTGCCTTGCAGCACCCCGGTGGCCTTGCTGCCGCCATCATCCAGCTGCAATGACAAGCGGTATGGCCTGTGTTGCCGCCATTGCACCAGCACGTCGCTGCTGTTGGGCGGCGCATCGGCGGCGCTGGCCGGGGCAATCTGGAAGTCCGCCTGCACCGAAGGCAGGCGTTGCAGGTTTTCCAGCCCTTGTTCGATGTCACGCAGATTGAGCACACCGCCAACGCTGCTTGGCAGGGCATTCCACAGTCGCAGCCCCGGCGTACTGTCGGCAGTGGGTTTTATCTGATGAATGAAACCCGGCAGCAGGGTGAACACCAGCTGACCATTGCTCAGGTTTTGCGGGCTGACCAGCACCCGGGAAGTGACAAAACCTTGTACCAGCAGCGCGTTCTGCATGCGACGTTGCAGCAGGCTGACGCCCTGGCTGCCAAGGCAGCGCTCAATGGCGCTGTCCGGCTGGGCGGCAGCATGCAATAGCCACTGAAAGCGTGCGGATAACTCGCCTTGCAGCAATAACTGCCGTATCGGGAAGCATGGCTGTTCTGCCGGTGGCAGGGGCGTAGCCGCAGGCAGGCTGCTGTCTGCGGCGGCAGCAAGTTCGGTAACCGGCGAAAGCACTTGCGCGCGGGAACATCCCGGCCACAAACAGGCAAGCAATGGCAACACGCCTGCCAAGCTGCGCGGTACAAACCGGAAATTGGGAATCAAATGGCAGCCAAATAGCGGAAATCGGGACATTGTCATGATTTGCCGATTGTCCAAATGCCACACTGCTTGGCCTATCAGCGCATTCCCAAATTGACAGCATACTTTTCGGCACCTGCCGGTAATACTGGCTGGTTTTGGCCGGACCGGTTCAGCACACGCTGAAGGTCTGTCCGCGGCAGGGCAAGAAATACACAGCCCTCACTGGCTGAGCACCCCGCTGGCACGTGCTCAGCAAATAGCATGATTGCCGATTTCAAACAGTTGTTTTACATTAGCCAATCGCCTGAAATAGGGCGTAAAAATCAAAACAATACTTACAAATCAAGACGCAACGAGGGAGACTCACCACATGACTGCCAAGTCCGTTACCGACTGGTTCATACCGGAAACCATCCGCCAATCCCCCGCCCAGGCCATTGGCGCACGCACGACAGTGGGCGTTGGCCTGCTGGCCGGTTGCATTGCCCCGCTGTTTTCCATCGAGTATTTCATGCTGAATCACCCGGCCATGGGCACCGGCATTGCACTGGGCGGGCTGGGTTTGTTGCTGGCGCCACTCTTGCTGAAACTAACCGGCGCACTGCGTTTTTGTGCCGAGCTGATTACCAGCTGCATGTTCGTGATGGTGTGCTGGATGGTGTATGTCAACGGCGGCATCATGTCCACCAGCGTGGTGTGGTTTGCGTCCATTCCGTTTACCGCCATTTTCGTGTCCACCCGCCGCTCCGGCATGGTGTGGATGGTGCTGACCATTCTGGCTATCGGTCTGTTCTTTTTGCTGTCGTCCGACCCCGGTGCGCTACCACCGGTGCCGATCGACCATGCCGAAATTCCCAAACTGCAAGCCAAGTCGCTGATCGGCCTCACCATCGTGGTGTTGTCGCTGGCCATGGCCTTTGACAAGGCCAAGGTAAAAAGCCTGGAGCGGCTGGAACAGGCACGCGCCGAGTCCGAGCAGGCCAGCCGCGCCATGCGCGAGATGATGGAACAGGTGGCCCGCTCCATTCGCGCCGCCTCCAGCGCCAGCCGCGACATAGCCGACAGCACCGGGCTGATGGCACAAACCATGGCCGAGCAGCGCAGCCGTGCCGAAGACATGATGGTGGTGGCACAGCAGATGGCGGTAGTCACCAGCCAGAATGCCGCCCAGTCCGACAGCGCCACCCGGCTTGCACAAACCGCAGGGCAGGCGGCCAGCAGCGGCGGCCAGGTGATGGATCAGGCGGTATTGCAACTGGGCCGCGCCGGGGAAGTCATCTCGCATGCCGCCAGCAAGCTGGAAGACCTGGGCCAGCGCAGTACCGAGGTCAACGGCATCGTGCAGCTGATTCGTGACATTGCCGACCAGACCAACCTGCTGGCGCTCAATGCCGCCATCGAAGCGGCCCGCGCGGGTGAAATGGGGCGCGGTTTTGCCGTGGTGGCGGACGAGGTACGCAAGCTGGCGGAGCGCACGCAGAACGCCACGCTGGATATCGAAACCAAGATCAAGCTGATTGTGGATGGCACCAATCAGGCCATCATCGCCATGCGCGACGGCAACAGCCAGATGCAGGCCGGGCGCAGCAATGCGCAGGAGGCGCAGCAGAACCTGCAAGGCATCATTCAGGAAACCCGCCAGCTGGCCAGCCTGCTGGAGGAAGTTTCCCGCGCCGAAAGCAGCCAGAACCAGGGCTTTGCCCAGTTTGCCGGTGACATTACCGCCGTGGGCGAATCCACCCGTTCGCTGTCCACCGAAACCCGCTCCATTGCCGATGCAATCAAGCGGCTGGACCAGTTGCTGGATGAGCTGGGCCGCTCCTCACATGCGCAGGAGGCGGCCATGGCCTGAACCCCAGCCCCGCCCGCCATCACAGACCGCCGCCCAGGCGGTCTTTTGCTTTCAGACGCCTGCCCGGCCTCTGTTATACTGGCGGGCTTGTGTAAACCAGTGCTCTTTGCCCGATGACCACCCCTGCCCAGCAACTGTCCCAACTGAAATCCCGCCTTGCCCATTGCCTGCTGCGCGACCGCCACGGCCTGCGACGCAAGCTGAATGATGTGGCTGAACGGCTGAAAAAAAACCAGCCGGCCGACAAGCTGCTGGATGATGTCCGTGCCCAGCTGGATCGCTCGGCCGCCCGCGCCGATGCCCGCCGTCAGCACCTGCCACGCCCGCAGTTTGACCCGGCCCTGCCGGTCAACCAGAAGCTGGACGACATCAAGGCCGCCATTGCCGGGCATCAGGTGGTGATCATCTGCGGCGAAACCGGCTCGGGCAAAACCACGCAGATTCCCAAAATCTGCCTGGAGCTGGGCCGTGGCGTGTACGGGCTGATCGGCCACACCCAGCCGCGCCGTCTGGCCGCACGCTCGGTGGCCACCCGCATTGCGCAGGAGCTGGGCTCGCAACTGGGCGAGCATGTCGGCTTCAAGGTGCGCTTTACCGACAAGCTGTCGGAAAAATCCGTCATCAAGCTGATGACCGACGGCATCATGCTGGCGGAAACCCAGACCGACCGCTATCTGGAAGCCTACGACACCATCATCATCGACGAGGCGCACGAACGCAGCCTCAACATCGACTTCCTGCTGGGCTTTCTCAAGCAGCTGCTGCCGCGCCGCCCGGACCTGAAAATCATCATCACCTCGGCCACCATCGACGCCGACCGCTTTGCCCGCCATTTTGATGGCGCACCGGTGATTGAAGTCTCCGGCCGCACCTTCCCTGTAGAGGTGCGCTATCGCCCGCTCAAGCAGCGCGACGAAGACGAGCGCGAAATGGAAATGGAAGACGCCATTGTCGATGCCGCCGACGAACTGTCGCGCCAGGGCGCGGGTGACATGTTGGTGTTTTTGCCGGGCGAGCGCGAAATCCGCGAAACGGCGGAAAAACTGCGCAAGTCCGGCATTCGCGGTTATGAAATCCTGCCCTTGTTTGCCCGCCTGTCAAACGAGGACCAGCAGAAAATCTTCAAGCCATCCGGCGGACGGCGCATCGTGCTGGCCACCAATGTGGCGGAAACCTCGCTGACCGTGCCGGGCATCAAGTATGTGATTGACACCGGCCTTGCGCGCATCAACCGCTACAGCCCGCGCGCCAAGGTGGAACAGCTGCAGGTAGAGAAGATTTCCCAGGCGGCGGCGCGCCAGCGTGCTGGCCGGTGCGGCCGGGTGGAAGCCGGTATCTGCGTGCGCCTGTACAGCGAAGAAGATTTCAACGCCCGCCCGGCGTTTACCGACCCGGAAATCGTCCGCTCCAACCTGGCGGCGGTGATTCTGCGCATGGCCGCGCTGCGCCTGGGCAGGGTAGATGCCTTCCCCTTTCTGGAAGCCCCCAGCAGCCGCCTGATTGCCGACGGCTACCAGGTGCTGACCGAACTGGGCGCAGTCACCGATACAAATGAACTGACCCCCATCGGCAAGGAACTGGCGCGTATTCCGGTGGACCCGAAAGTGGGCCGCCTGCTGCTGGCGGGCCGTGACTTCGGCTGCATGCGCGAGGTGCTGATCATCGCTTCGGCACTGTCCATCCAGGACCCGCGCGAGCGCCCTTTCGAGGCACGTGAAGCCGCCGAGCGTGCGCAAGCCCGCTTCAATGATGAGAAATCCGACTTCCTGTCCTATCTGCATCTGTGGGACTTCTTCAGCGAAGCCATCAAGCACAAGAAGTCCAACCGCCTGCTGGTGAACACCTGCCACGAGCACTTTCTGTCCTATCTGCGCCTGCGCGAATGGCGCGAGCTGCACGGCCAGCTGGCAGAGATTGCCAGCGAACTGGGCCTGATCAAGCGTGAGCAAGCGCATGCTGACGCCGAACAGCCCGACGCCCAGATGTCGCAGAAAAAGCGTCAGCAACTGGATGCCGTGGCCTATGAAAACCTGCACAAGGCGCTGCTGACCGGCCTGGTGGGCAATATCGGCATGAAGAACCTGGAAGGCGACGACTACCTGGGCGCACGTGGCGTCAGCTTCCATGTTTTCCCCGGTTCGGGCCTGAAAAAGAGCAAGCCCAAGTGGCTGGTGGCGGCCGAACTGGTGGAAACCACCCGCCTGTACGCCCGTTGCGTGGCCAAGATCGAGCCGGAGTGGGTGGAAAAACTGGCCCCCCATCTGGTGAAGTACCACTACTTTGAACCGCACTGGGAAAAGAGCCGCGGCGAAGTGGTAGCCAGCGAACGCGTCACCCTGTACGGCCTGACGCTGATTCCACGGCGGGCGGTAAGCTATGGCCGCATCGCGCCGGAAGAAGCGCGTGAGCTATTCATCCGCGGTGCGCTGGTGAATATGGACTACGTCAGCAATGCGCCCTTCTTCCAGCGCAACCAGCAGCTGATCCGCGAAGTGGAGCAGCTGGAACACAAGGCGCGCCGTCAGGACGTGCTGGTAGATGAAGAAGCGCTGTATGCCTTCTATCACGAACACATTCCCGCTACGGTAGTAGATGCCGCCAGCTTTGAGGCCTGGCGCAAGGAGGCGGAAAAAACCGAACCCAGGCTGCTGCACCTGACGCGCGACGAACTGATGCGCCACGCCGCCCAGCACGTGACGGAAAACCAGTTCCCGGAATGGCTGGAGCTGGAAGACGGCAAGCTGCGGCTCAAATACCGCTTTGAACCCAAGCACCCGCTGGATGGTGTCACCATGGATGTGCCACTGGCCATTCTCAACCGCCTGCAACCCGCCCCGTTTGAATGGCTGGTGCCGGGGATGATCCGCGACAAACTGCAACAGCTGATCAAGGGCCTGCCCAAGCAGGTAAGACGCTGCTGCGTGCCGGTGCCGGACTTTGTCACCCGCTTCCTCAGCAGCAATCCGGATGTGCAGCAGCCGATTGCGCCGCAATTGGCGCGTTTCATCCTGCGCGAAACCGGTGGCGTCAAAGTCGACATCGACGAGTTCAACAAGCAGGAATTGCCTGAGCATTTGCTGTTCAACTTCCGCATCATCGACGATGGCAAACAGGAAATCGGCCTGGGCCGCGACCTGCTGGCCCTGCAAAAACAGTTTGGCCAGGCCGCCCAGCTGACCTTCCGCGACAGCAGTGCCGATTTTGAACGGGATGATGTCAGCAGCTGGGACTTTGGCGAGTTGCCGGAAAGCATCCAGTTTGCCCGTGGCCGTCAGCAACTCACCGGCTATCCGGCGTTGACGCTGGAACAGGACAAGGTGGCCATCCGCCTGTTCGATACCCAGCCCGAAGCCGAACGCCACCATCGCGCCGGGGTGATCCGCCTGTTGCAACTGCAATTGAAGGAGCAGATGAAGCAACTGGGCAAGGGCCTGTCCGGCATGACCCAGATTGGCCTGAACCTGCGCAATGTCGCCAATGTGGAAGTGCTGCTGGCCGATGCCATTGCCTGCATCTGCGACCGCGCCTTTATCGGCGAGGACGCGCTGCCGCGCAGCGAAAAAGCCTTCAACGAGCAGAAAACCCGTGCCCGTACCCGCCTGCCCGCGGTGATTCAGGCGGTCACGCAGTATTTGAGCCAGATCGGCAGCGAATACATGGTGCTGCATACC
Organism: Aquitalea sp. ASV11; assembly: GCF_016429185.1. Taxonomy (NCBI): domain Bacteria; kingdom Pseudomonadati; phylum Pseudomonadota; class Betaproteobacteria; order Neisseriales; family Chromobacteriaceae; genus Aquitalea; species Aquitalea sp. ASV11. The sequence continues at coordinate 16,579 of NZ_JAELUD010000043.1, read as the reverse complement.
AAATTGCAGAAGCACCGGCTGGGCAGTGAGCTACAACAACAATTGGGCAAGCTGGTTTATGCCGGTTTCCTGCAAGCCACACCGTGGGCGCAACTGCCGCACATCACTCGCTACATGCGTGCCATGAGCCTGCGCATGGACAAACAGCCGGCCAACCCGCAACGCGATGGTCAGCGAGCAGCAGAAATCCGCGAGCTATGGAACAAGTGGGAAGCCAGGCTGGCTGATGAACGAGAACGTGGCGAACCATCCGCCGCCTTGCTGGATTTCCGCTGGCAGCTGGAGGAACTGCGCGTCAGCCTGTTTGCCCAGGAGTTGAAAACGCCTTATCCGGTTTCGGTGAAGCGCTTGCAAAAGGCATGGCAGGATTTACCCAAACAATGATGATTATCAACATTTTCACCCGATATGCACGGGTGAAAATGTTGGTATATCTATATAATTTGGCCATTCAACGCTAACGGTGTGCCATGCCAGATCGCTCCTTGTCTGACAAACTGAAATCCAGCGCCATTTCCATCGGCAAGGAATTGCCGATGGATGTCTACGCCAAAAACGGCATTCTGCTGCTCAAGCGCGGGCATTATGTGCTGACGCCGGACATGAAGCACCGGCTGATCAAGCTGGGCTTTGCCGAACACGCCGAAGAGCCCAAGCCTGCGGACAAGACCGACGCTGAGGGTTACAAGAACCAGCTGCTGTTCGAAGAAGTTGCCTTTCTGCAGCAACGCGTACGCAGCATGTTGCAACATGCGCTGGGTCGTCCCGGACTGGAAGGACGGGTGCGCAGCATCGCCCAGGCGGTGATGACACTGTGCGAACGGCATCCGGACGGCCTGATTGCCGCCATGCTGTTACTGCCCTTCCAGGATTATGCGGCGGCCCACTCGCTGCATACCACCGCGCTGCTGGCACTGATTACCCGGCAGATGAAACTGCCGGCCGATCATCGGGAAATCCTGCTGTGCGCAGCACTCACCATGAATATTGCCCAGGTGGAACTGCAAAACGAACTGTTCCGCCACCAGGGTGCACTGGCAGCAGAACAGCATGCCGCCATTCGCGAGCACCCCTTGCTCAGCTCGGCCATCCTGCGTGAGGCCGGCATCGAGAACGATTTGTGGCATGCACTCATCCAGACCCACCACGAAAACTGGCATGGCAAGGGCTACCCCTTCGGGCTGGATCGCAAGCAAATCCTGCCGCCAGCGCATTTGCTGCACCTGGCTGACATCACCTGCGCCAAGCTGGCACCGCGCAGCTACCGGCCGCCACAACTGCCGGCCACCGCGCTGGGGCAGCTGTTCCAGCGCAAGGATGTGGACTTTGACGCCGCCTTCACCACCATGCTGATCCGCGAGCTGGGCATTTATCCGCCCGGCAGCTTTGTCCGACTGGCCAACGACGAAATCGGCGTGGTGCTGGCGCGTCGCCAGAAGCCCAGCGAGCCGCAAGTGGCCGCGCTGCGCAAGGCCGATGGCCCGGCTTATGCCGAGGTATTGCTGCGCGAAACCAGCCACGCGGCCTACAAGATCATCTCGCCTTGCCCGGCGCATATGTCGGGTGTGCGCATTTCCTTTCTGGCCGGGCTGTGGAAATACTGAAACCCCTTTACTGACAAGGAAAAGGGGCAAGGTAAAAACCATGCAAGGGCCGGCGCATCGGCCTATAATCGCAGCTGGCCTTAAGTTCAGTAGCCACTTGCCAACCCAGCCGACGACACGCTCAGCATGAACACCCGTTTCAAGATCCAATTACAGGACAAGGTAGCGCCCGACCAGATTCACATGGGCAAGGAACTACCACTGGATGTCTATGCCAAGAACGGCCTGCTGCTGCTGCGCAAGGGGCATTTCGTACTGAGCGACCGCCAGCGCGAAAAGCTGCTGGAAATGGGCTATTCGGTGGACGGCAACCGTCTGGATGCCATCAACCTGCCGGAACAGCCGGACACCATGATGGTGCGCGAAAGTGTGCTGCATGAAATGGCCTTCCTGCAACAGCGTACCCGCACCCTGCTGAGCTATGCCATGCAGCTGGAGGACTTCCCGCGCAAGGTATCGCTGGTAGTGCGCGACATCGTGCGGCTGACCGAGCAACACCCGGACGGAGTGATTGCCAGCCTGCTGCTGGTGCCATTCAATGAATACGGCCCGGCGCATGCCCTGCACACCACCGCCTTGCTGGCCTTGCTCAGCCGTCGCATTCCAGATTTGTCCGCAGAGCAGCGCAATTCCATGCTGTCTGCCGCGCTCACCATGAACATGTCCATCTGCGAGCTGCAAAACGCGCTTTACCATCAGCAGGAAGCGCTAAGCCCGCAGCAAGAGGACGAAATCGCCAGTCACCCCTTGATGAGTTCCGCCATCCTGCGTGAGGCCGGAGTGAGCGATGAGCTATGGCACTGGCTGGTACAGACCCACCATGAATCCTGGCTGGGCAATGGCTACCCCTACGGGCTGGGGCGTGGCGAAATCGAATCGCTGGCCCACATGCTGCACATGGCCGACATCACCTGCGCCAAGCTCACCCCGCGCAGCTACCGTGCCGGCATGGTGCCCGCCGCTGCCCTGGGGCATATCTTCCAGCGCAAGGACCACGAATTCGACCCGGCCTACACCACCTTGCTGATCAAGGAACTGGGCATCTACCCGCCCGGCAGCTTTGTCAAACTGGCCAATGATGAAATAGGTGTGGTACTGGCGCGCCGCGAAAAAGCCAGCGAACCGCAAGTGGCGGCCATTCGCCGCAGCGACGGCCCGGCATACATCGACGCCCTGATCCGCGACACCAGCCAACCGGCACACAAGGTGGTTGCTCCCTGCCCGGCCACGCTGGCAGGTGTGCGGCCTTCGCATCTGGCACGGCTGTGGCGCACCCAGCCCAGCTGAACTGTCGACTGAACTGTCAGCTGCAAAAGCAAAAAGCCGGCAAATGCCGGCTTTTTGCTTGAATCAACGCGCTTAACTGGCCTCTCCAACAGCGGGCCCCTGCAACACGTTTTGCGGAATGGCCAGCGCCTTCACCTCTGCCTGGCGCGCAGCAAAGGCCGGACTGAGGATTGCCTGCTGCCAGCCGGCAATGTCTCCGGTCCCGGCCATGCGCTGCAAACGCTCGGCCAGACGCGGCTGGGCTGGCGGCTGCAGCCCGGCCAGCACTTCGTCGGCACGTTCCGGCTGATTGCACACCAGCACCATATCGCAACCTGCCGCCAGTGCAGCTTCGGCACGCTCGACAAAGCTGCCTGCGCCGGCGGCACCTTCCATGCCCAGGTCGTCCGAGAAGATGACGCCATCAAAAGCCAGCTTGCCGCGCAGGATGTCTTGCAGCCATACCGGGGAGAAGCCGGCCGGGCGGCTGTCCACTGCCGGGTACACCACATGTGCCGGCATCACCGACCCCATGCCTGCCTCTGCCAGGCGGGCAAACGGAATCAAGTCGTCTGCTTCCAGCTCGGCCAGTGTGCGGTCGTCCTGCGGCATCACGAAATGGCTGTCGCCAGCAACAAAACCATGACCGGGGAAATGCTTGCCGCACGTGGACATGCCACCTTGCCGCAGGCCACGCTGCAAGGCCAGGGCCAGTTCGCTGACAATGTGCGGGTCGCGATGGAAAGCCCGGTTGCCGATGACGGCACAGCGCCCCCAGTCAAGGTCCAGCACCGGAGTGAAGGACAGGTCGATGCCGCAGGCGCGCAATTCACCCGCCAGCACCACACCAACATTCTCGGCAGCGGCACGGGCGGCGGTTTCGTCCTGCTGCCACAACTCACCCAGCACGTTCATGGGCGGCAGACGGGTGAAGCCATCGAGAAAACGCTGCACACGACCACCTTCGTGGTCGACGGCGATCAGCAGTTCCGGCGTGCGCAGTGCGCGGATTTCCGCCGTCAGCACCTTGAGCTGGTCGATATTTTCGAAATTGCGGCGAAACAGGATGACCCCGCCCACCAGCGGATGGGACAGACGCTGTCTTTCCTGCTCGGTCAGGCCAAAGCCATGTACATCCACCATTACCGGTCCACGCGGCAGATTCGCTACTTGCATGGCTGATTCTCCAAGACTGTGCGAAGGCACCCCTCCGCTATTCAATTGATGATGGCACCGGGCCGGGCCCGGCGGCGCTAGGCTTGCTCCAGCACGACGAAAGCCAGCGCGTGTTCCCGCTCGTCGGTAATGGAAACATGGCTGCGCACAATGCCGCGCTGGCTGAGAAAGGCCTGCAAGCCAGCAGAAAAGACCAGTTGCGGCTTGCCCAGTTCGTCATGACTGACCGCAATGGCAGTCAATAGCACCGGGTCTACCACCCCGGTGCCAACCGCCTTGGACAGCGCTTCTTTCACGGCAAAACGCTTGGCCAGAAAGCGCGCCTGGTCGCGGGACTGCAGAAAATCCGCCATTTCGGACTCGGCCAGAATGCGCCGGCCGGCCTTGTCACCCCAGCGCTGCAGCAGACCCTGCATGCGGGCGATTTCCACCATGTCCGTGCCAATGCCATAGATCATCTGCCCGCTCCTGTCCTGCTTCAGCCACGGGCTTCCTGCATCAGGGCTTTCATGTCACGCACAGCGCGATCCAGACCCACGAACACCGCCTGGCCAATGATGGCGTGGCCAATGTTCAGTTCGGTGATTTGCGGGATGGCAGCAATCGGCTTGACGTTGTGATAGTTCAGGCCATGACCGGCATTTACCACCATGCCCAGCTCGGCGGCAAAGGCGGCCGCACCGCGAATGCGTGCCAGCTCGGCTTCGCGCTCAGCGGCATGCACGGCATCGGCGTAGGCACCGGTGTGCAGCTCGATCACTCGCGCACCGGCTTCGAAGGCCTTGCTGATTTGCGCACGGTCCGGGTCGATGAAGATGGACACGCGAATTCCTGCCTGTTGCAGGGTTTCGGTGTAATGACAGACATCTGCATAGTGACCCAGTACATCCAGACCGCCTTCGGTGGTGACTTCTTCGCGCTTCTCCGGCACCAGGCATACGTCTTCCGGTGCCACGGCCAGCGCATTGGCCAGCATTTCCGGCGTCATCGCCATTTCCAGGTTCATGCGGGTCTTGATGACCTGACGCATGGCCACCACGTCGGCATCCTGAATGTGACGGCGATCTTCGCGCAGATGCAGGGTAATCAGGTCGGCACCGGCGGTTTCTGCCACCAGCGCCGCTTCGATCGGGCTGGGATAGCGGGTACCGCGCGCCTGGCGCAGGGTGGCAACGTGGTCGATATTCACACCAAGCAAAATCATGTTCAGCTCCTGTTGGCAGGCCTCAGTCGGCAATGGCGTTGACGGCCTGCAAGAGTTCACGCGAGGCAAATGGCTCCTCGCCCAGCAAATCGGTCAATAGCAGTCGCAGCAGGCTGCGCGCCGCGCGGCGGGTGCTGATGGCAGTGTAGTTGTCTGCCTCGATGGCCAGCAGTTCACTGCCTGGCAGGCGCAGAAAGGGCCCTGTCGGGTCGAATCCGGCATCGCGCTCGGGCAAGGCACCACCACGGCACAAGTAGAGGGCTGCGGCGTCGATGGCGGCGCCGTGCTGGTCGCAGGCGAAGCTGCCAGCATAGCCCAGCGCCTGCAATAGCCGCAATTCGTAACGTCGCAAGGTGGCAGACAGGGAGTCGGCCAGCGCCAGCGCCCTGACCGCCTGGTCGTAGACTGCGAAGGCACGCGGTTCGGCGTCGTCACGGGCGGTGAGCTTGAGCATCAGCTCGTTCAGATAAAAACCGCAGATCAGGCGCATGCCGGCCAGTTGCGGCACCCCGCCATTCCATTCAGCCGTGTGCAGGGTACGTACCTCGCCCTTGCCGAACCAGGACAGGGTAAGTGGCTGGAACGGCAGCAGGACGCCACGCACATCGGCACGTGGCCGGCGCGCACCGCGCGCCACCATGGTGAAGCGGCCATGCTGCGGCGTCAGCACTTCCACCAGTAGGCTGGTTTCCCGGTAGGGTTGTGCATGCAGCAAATACGCCGCCTGACGGTCCACCCTGCCTTGCTGACTCATTTCTTCATTCCGGAACCAACATCCGCAGGCGGGCTGATGCGGTCGATCTGCAGGGCAAATTGCAGCTCGCCTTCCCGGTCACCGGCACGGGACAACAACTGCTCGGCATGCATGCGCCAGGCGGCAATGGCGTCCACATTGTCCCAGTAGCAACGGGTGAAGGCCCTGCCGCTGTCATCCTGCACGGAGTCAGCACCCAGATAGCCCGCTTGCAGGCTGGCCAGGCGCAGCATGCGTCCGGTCAGGTCAGCCGGGCTGGCGGGTGCAGAAAAAATCACCGCCCAACAGGGCGGCTGTGAAGAAGCGTGCAACATCAGTTCAAGCCGAATTCCCGCAGGAAGCGTACATCATCGGCCCAGCCGGATTTCACCTTCACCCACACTTGCAGGAATACCTTGCCGTCAAACAGCTTTTCCATGTCGAGACGGGCTTCGGTGGAAATTTTCTTCAGCTTCTCGCCACCCTTGCCGATCACGATGGGCTTCTGGTTTTCCTTGTCCACCAGAACGGCAATGTGGATGCGGCGCAGCGCACCGTCCATCTCGAACATTTCCACTTCCACGTTCATTTCGTAAGGCAGTTCTTCGCCCAGATAGCGGAACAGCTTTTCGCGCACGATTTCGGCCGACAGGAAACGCTCGCTCTTGTCGGTCACCATGTCTTCCGGATATAGCGGCATGGATTCGGGCAGATGCGGACGCACCTTGTCCAAGAGTTCGCTCAGGCGCTGGCCATGTTTGGCGCTGACCACTTCGCAATCGGTAAAGGGGAATTCCGCACGCACGCCGTCGATGAATTCCTGCAGCAACAGCTTGTCCTTGACCTTGTCCAGCTTGTTGATCACCAGGATTACCGGCGTGTGTTTTGGCAGCAGCGCCATCACTTCGCGGTCGGCCGCGCTGATGCGCATGGCTTCCAGGATGAACAGCACACAGTCCACGCTACCCAGCGAATCCTTCACGCTCTTGTTGAGCGTTTCGTTGAGCGCGCCCTTGTGGAAGGTCTGGAAACCCGGCGTATCAACAAAAATGAACTGGGCATTGTCTTCGGTATGAATGCCGTTAACCCGATGGCGCGTGGTTTGCGCCTTTTTCGAAGTGATGCTGACTTTCTGGCCGATGAGGTGATTCATCAGCGTGGACTTGCCCACATTCGGGCGGCCCACGATGGCTACAAAGCCACAGTGATATGCGTGTTCTGTCATGCGTGTTTCTTGCCTGTGGCCAGTTTTTGTTCAAGGAGCAGCAAGGCAGCTTCGGCCGCCTGCTGTTCTGCGGCGCGGCGGCTACCGCCTTCGCCTTGTGATTCGATCATCAGTTCGCCCAGATCGCACATTACCTTGAACCATTGTTCGTGGGCTTCGCCGGTCTGGCCAAGAATGCGGTATTTGGGCAAGGGCCATTTGCGCGCCTGCAAGGCTTCCTGCAGGCGGGTCTTGGCATCCTTGGCATGCTTGGTGGGGTCGATGGCGGCCACGCGGCTGCCATACAGCCGACGTACCACCTGTTCGGCATGCTGGAAGTCGGCATCAAAGCTGACCGCCGCAAAAGTGGCTTCCAGCGCATCGGCCAGAATGGACGGACGGTTGAAGCCACCGCTTTTGAGCTCGCCTTCGCCCAGATACAGGTAGTCACCCAGCTTCAGTTCGTGGGCGATTTCCGCCAGCGTGTTCTGGTTGACCAGATTGGCCCGCAGCCGCGACAGCTCGCCCTCGCTCAGGCGGGGGAACTGGTCGAACAACATGCGCGCCACGGTGTAATTGAGAATGCTGTCGCCAATGAACTCGAAACGCTCATTGTTGGACGCGGCAAAGCTGCGGTGCGTCAGCGCCTGACGCAGCAGATCGGGCTTCTGGAATGAATAATCCAGCGCCTCGGACAGGCGCCGGAATCGGGTATCAACATGGTTCACGGTAGTTACTGAGGTGTCTGTCCAGCCTGGGTATCAAAATCGAAGGCCAGGCTGACATTGGCAAACAGCGGTACTTCGCGCCGGTAGGCGGCACGAACGAACACACTGTTGCTGGTGGTAATGATGGTGAGGTTTTCCGGCTTGATCGAGGAAATGTCGCCCACCATGGCATGGTTCATGAACTCACGACGCAAATCGTACTCGCTCTTGCCGGTTTGCCCGGCCATGGCCGTCACTGCCTTGCGCACTTCGGCATACTCTTTGTATACCGGCAGCACCTTGCCTGCCAGCAGGAAACCTGCGCCGACAAACAACATGATGACCAGAACAGAAATGACTGACAAACCGTGCTGACGCTGCATGTGAGTCCCCATGACTTGGTATTAGTGGATGCTGGTGCCGATGCGTGACAGGGCGCCGAAGTTCATCCAGATCAGGAAAGCCTTGCCCACCATCAGCTTGTCGTCAACAAAGCCCCAGTAGCGGCCATCCAGGCTGTTGTCCCGGTTATCGCCCAGCATGAAGTAATGACCAGCAGGCACCTTGCAGACAAAGCCGTTGTCATCATACTGGCATTGGTCGCGGTAAGGGAATTCTGCCACCTGCCCCAGTGCCACCACCGGCGCATCCGGAATGTTCAGGACCTTGTACGCCTTGCCGTCCATCACTTCCTTGAACTGGTCGTTGTGAATCGTGCCCAGGCTTTGTTCAAGATAGTCATAAGTACCGTCTTTTTCATCCGGTACTGCCTTGCCATTGATGGTGAGACGCTTGTTGCGGTATTCCACCACGTCACCGGCAACACCAATCACACGCTTGATGTAGTTGACCTTGGGGTTGGGCGGATAGTTGAACACCACCACATCCCCGCGGCTGACCTTGCCCACCGGCACGATCACGTTGTTGAGCACCGGCACACGGATGCCGTAGGCAAACTTGTTGACCAGGATGAAGTCACCCACCACCAGCCCCGGACGCATGGAGCTGCTGGGAATCTGGAAGGGTTCCACCAGGAAGGAACGCAACAGGAACACCACCAGGATGACCGGAAAAAACCCGCGCGAGTATTCAACGAAGTGCCCTGCTTCACCGGCACGTTTCTTTGCCAGCACAAACTTGTCCAGCGCCCAGACCACACCGGTCACCAGCACGAACACCAGCATCACCGCGGTGAAGCTCATGTAATTGGACAACAGGCCAAAGCCACCGATGACCAGGGCCAGATAGCCCCACTGCACCGATACCGGCCAATCTTTCTGGCCGACTTCACGCTGGCCGCCAAAAGCAATCAGCATGCCGCCGACAATCACGGCAACGATAAATACCCAGAACAGGTTTTCGCCCACTTATTTGTCCCCTACTTGAAGAATGGCCAGGAATGCCTCTTGCGGAATTTCCACATTACCCACCTGTTTCATCCGCTTCTTGCCTGCCTTTTGTTTTTCCAGCAGCTTTTTCTTACGGGTGATGTCACCGCCGTAGCACTTGGCCAGCACGTTCTTGCGCAGCGCCTTGACGGTTTCACGCGCAATGATATGCCCGCCGATGGCCGCCTGCACAGCGATGTCGAACATCTGGCGCGGAATCAGCTCGCGCATCTTGGACACCAGCTCGCGACCACGGTAAATACTGGAGGCACGATGCACGATCAGGCTGAGTGCATCCACTTTCTCGCTGTTTACCAGCACATCCAGCTTGACCAGGTCGGAGCACTGGAATTCCTTGAACTCGTAATCCAGCGAGGCATAACCACGACTGGTGGACTTGAGCTTGTCAAAGAAGTCCATCACCACTTCGTTCATCGGCATGTCGTAGGTCAGCATCACCTGACGGCCCAGGTACTGCATATTGCGCTGTACGCCGCGCTTCTGGGTACACAGGGTGATCACCGCGCCCACATAATCCTGCGGCACCAGGATGTGCGCCGTGATGATGGGTTCGCGGATTTCCTCGATCTTGCCCGGATCCGGCAGGCGCGACGGGTTTTCCACCTGGATGATGCTGCCATCCTTGAGCACCAGCTCGTACACCACGGTGGGTGCCGTGGTGATCAGGTCCATGTCGAATTCGCGTTCCAGACGTTCCTGCACGATTTCCAGATGCAACAGGCCAAGGAAGCCGCAACGGAAACCAAAGCCCAGCGCCTGCGACACTTCCGGCTCGAACTTGAGCGAGGCGTCGTTCAGTTGCAGTTTTTCCAGCGCATCGCGCAGCGCTTCGTAATCGTGGCTTTCCACCGGGTACAGACCGGCAAATACCTGGGACTGCACTTCCTTGAAGCCCGGCAGCGGCTCGGTGGCCGGCGTTTTCATCAGCGTGATGGTATCGCCCACCTTGGCCGACTTCAGTTCCTTGATACCGGCAATGATGAAGCCCACTTCACCGGCGTTCAGCACTTCGCGCTGCACCGACTTGGGCGAGAACACGCCCACCTGCTCCACCAGATGCTCGGCACCGGTGGCCATGAACTTGATCTTGTCCTTGGGACGTACCTGACCGTCCTTGACGCGCACCAGCATCACCACGCCGACATAGTTGTCAAACCAGGAGTCGATGATCAGCGCCTTGAGCGGGCCGTCCGGGTTGCCTTCCGGCGGCGGAATCTTGCTGACCACGGTTTCCAGAATGTCTTCAATGCCGATGCCGGACTTGGCCGAGGCACGCACGGCATCAATGGCTTCAATGCCGATGATGTCCTCGATTTCCTGCGAGACACGCTCGGGTTCGGCCGCGGGCAGGTCGATCTTGTTCAGCACCGGCACCACTTCCACGCCCAGGTCGATGGCGGTGTAGCAGTTGGCCACGGTCTGCGCTTCCACGCCCTGCGAGGCATCCACCACCAGCAATGCGCCTTCGCAGGCGGACAGCGAGCGGGAAACCTCATAGGAGAAGTCCACATGCCCCGGGGTGTCGATCAGGTTCAGGTTGTACACCTGTCCGTCGCGCGCCTTGTATTGCAAGGCTGCCGTCTGGGCCTTGATGGTGATGCCGCGTTCTTTCTCGATATCCATCGAGTCGAGCACCTGGGCACTCATTTCACGCAGTTCGAGGCCACCGCAAAACTGGATGAAGCGGTCGGCCAGGGTCGATTTGCCATGGTCGATATGGGCAATGATCGAGAAATTTCTGATATGTTTCATCGGTATCCAGCAAAAAGATAAGGGCACGCTGGCGTGCCCTCGAACAACTCACACTGGCGCGGATTTTAGCCGATTTCGCCCAAATGTGCAGCCAAAGCAGGAATATCCAGATGCCAGTGACAAATCTCCTGTTCACCATCCATCAAAACCGGCACCAGTTCGTTGAATCTGGCCTCCAGTTCGGGGTCTGCATCCACATCCACCACATCCAGCGCAAAGCCGTGCCGGTCTTGCCACGGCTTGAGTTCCGCCAGCATCTGATGGCACAAACTGCAGTACTCCCGGAAATACAAAGTCAGCTTCATTCTTCTCCACCAATGCTCAAGGGCACAAACAGGGTGATGCCCTGACGCCAGAGCTGCAAGGCCAGGGTACTTCCCTTGGGTGCAGCAGTTACCGCCGCCTTGAACTGGGCAAAACTGCCCAGCGCCTCACCACCCAGATCAACAATCACGTCACCCGGCTGAATGCCGGCACGGGCCGCAGCACCACTCACCCGTTTCACCTGCAAACCGTACTTGACCCCCACCTTGGCCAGTTGAGCAGGCGTCAACTCCTGCAAGGCAAGGCCCAGCTGCTTCATGTTCTGCGCATCCGGCACCGCTTGCGGCGAACGGTACTCGCGCTGAGCGGTACGGGCGTCTTCGGTTTTCAGCTCTTCCGGCACCACAGTCAGTTTCTGCATGGCACGATTGCGCCACACTTCCAGCACCACCGGCTTGCCCGGACGAATGGCACCAATCAGGCGCGGCAAGTCTGACGAAGAGTCCACGGCCTGTCCGGCGACGGAGAGGATAATATCACCGGTTCGCAACCCTGCCTTCTCGGCCGGACTTTTTTTCTCCACATCATTCACCAGCGCACCAGCCGGCCTGGCCAGGCCAAAGGAGGCGGCCAGATCCTTGTTCAGCTCCTGGATTGCCACGCCAATACGACCGCGACTGACCTTGCCGGTGGCCTTGAGTTGATCTGCCACATTCATGGCCACATCAATCGGAATGGAGAAGGAAATACCCATGAAGCCACCGGAACGGCTGTAGATCTGGGAATTGATACCGATCACTTCACCCTTGAGATTGAACAGCGGGCCACCGGAATTCCCCGGATTCACTGCCGCATCGGTTTGCAGGAAGGGGACAAAATTCTCATCCGGCAGCAGGCGATTCTTGGCCGAGACAATGCCGGAAGTGACGGTATTCTCGAAGCCAAACGGCGAACCAATGGCCAGCACCCACTCGCCAACCTTCACGTCCGCCATATTTCCCAGCCGCACTACAGGGAGGTTCTTGGCATCAATCTTGAGCAAGGCCACATCGGTGCGCGCATCGGAACCAATCACCTTGGCCTTGAATTCACGCTTGTCGGTCAGGGTGACGGTAATCTCGTCCGCCCGCGCCACCACGTGGGCATTGGTCAGCAAATAGCCATCCGGCGAAATGATGAAGCCGGAGCCCAGCGAACGCTCCTGTCGCTCTTGCTGCTGTTGCGGGGCAAAACGGCGGAAGAATTCGAAGAATGGATCGCCCTCCATGCCTTCGGGCATGGCACTGACATTCTGCTTGATGGTGGATGTGGTACTGACGTTGACGACAGCACGCCCTTCCGTTTCAACGATACGGGTGAAGTCAGGCAAATCAGCCGCCAGGGCAGCCGCAGGTTGGACAGTGAATGCAGAAGCCGCCAGCATGGCAGCAACGATCAGCTTTTTGATCGACATGGTCACTCCATCTTGATGTGGTTTGCACAGAAAACAGCGGAAGGTTAAAACGGCCGACCACCCCGAACAAGGCGGGAAGGTCGGCCAGCACCATCATGGCTTGAGTGTGATCTTGAGGTTCCTGATCATCGCCAGCATGGTCGGTTCGGGCAGATCGCCCACCAGGGTGACCAGATAGTCCCCCTGTGTCGCCGTGGCCATATTAACCGCGCCATGCAGATTAACCGCACGTTCGGCACGGCTATCGCCCTGCGGCTCGATGAACAGCGACAACATCACCAGACCGTCGCTATACACCATGTGCCGCACCGTACGCTCTGCCTGACCGGGCAGGCTGCGCTGCACCGCACGCAACAGCCTGAAGCCACCGGGCATGCCGGTAACTTCAGACGGCGCGTCGGCATCCAGCGTCATCTGGGGCGCACTGGCGCTGCGCAATACATAGCTCAGCTTGTATTGCGGCTTGAAGGCTGCACGGTCTTTCGGGCCTTGCAATTCGACTTCGGTAAAAGTGAACTGCTCCACCGGTTCTCCGGCGGCATTTTGCGTGATGACCTTCAGCGGAAGATTGCTGACCGGATCAACGCACATGCGCAAGGCGTAACGCTTGCTGTCCTTGGGCTTGAGGTCCAGCCAGTTGCAGTCACGCTGCGCCACCCGGTCCTTGCCACCATGCTTCAGCGTGTAGGACTGGGCGATATTGCTGATGTCGTCGGGCAAAATGGCCGGAAACAGGCGCATGGCGCTTACCTTGGCCGCTCCCAGCGACTTGGCATCCGGCGCGTAGCAGACCAACTCGAAACCCTTGCGGATGATTTCGCGCGACGGACCATCCAGCGAGGTGCGTTTTTCCTGGATGTTGTCACCAGAACCGGCACGCACAATACGGTAGGTTTCCAGAGAGGCATTCATCTGATGCAGGTAGGTGCCGCTCAGTGGCAATTGCCTTGCCGCTGCAGCGGCTTTTTTTACCACCAGCCAATCATCGTCCGCGTGAGCCAGTACGGCCACCCCCATCAGACAAACCCCGGAGAGCTGTGTCAGACGCATCAGTGGCGGACTCCATTCCCGTAAGCAACCTTGACTACGCTCTGGTCAGCAGTCATTTCCTGATGGGCCGCCAGGTACAGGTCGTCATGCTCCTGGGCCGACTGTACCGACGCTACCGGCACACCCCGGTCCGCCACGGCGGAATCGGCATTGCCATGCGACAGCTGCTGCCAGCCGACCACAGCGGCAAAGCTGACGCTGGCGGCCAGCGCCACGGCACCTGCACGGCGCGATCGCATGGGCGCAAACCAGCGACGTGGCGCCAGTACCGTGGGTTCAGCAGCCAGGCGCGTGGCAACACGCTGACGCACATTGACGCTCACATGGGAATTGTCACGCATGGCATCCCCGATCAGGTGGTAGGCATCCCACACCTGCTTGAGCTCCTCTTCTTCCGTGATGGCTTTGATTGTTCTGTCTGCGAGCTGCCCGTCCAGCTCGCCATCCATCAGTGCAGATAATTTTTCTTTCATACCTACCACCTTTTGTTTTTTGCCGTATCCAGCAATGGCCTCAACTCGGCAGCAATGGCCTCCCGCGCACGGAAAATACGCGAGCGGACGGTGCCGATGGGACAATTCATTACCTGTGCAATCTCTTCGTAGGACAGTCCGTCCATTTCCCTGAGGGTAATGGCGGTTCTGAGTTCCTCCGGCAAAGCCTGCACGGCACTGTTCACTGTCGTCACGATTTCCTTGTTCATCAGCTCGGTTTCGGGCGTATTCATGTCGGGAACTTGCGACGCCAGGTCGAAGCTCTCGCCATCTTCGTCTTCAAACTCGCTGTTCACCACCGGACGACGCCCGGCTGAACTGAGGAAATTCTTGGCAGTATTGATGCCGATTCGGTACAGCCATGTGTAAAACGCGCTCTCGCCACGGAAAGATGGCAAGGCGCGATACGCTTTGACGAATGCTTCTTGCGTCACATCTTCGATGTCGGCGCCGTCGCGAATGAAACGTGACAAAAGTCTGGCCAGACGACGCTGATATTTTCCAACAAGCAGGTCGAAAGCTCTTTTTTCACCTCGCTGGGCACGCTCCACCAACTGTTGATCGATCTCACGATCACTCATGTCGTTGTAATGCTCCCTGAATTGTCCACTGGTTTAGTTGTGTGTACTGCTGTGTGAACACAACGCTAGACAGTGGCTCGTGCAATGAGTTCCCCCGAGCTTTGCTGCCCGGAAACATAGCAGACCTTGCGCAAAAGCTGAAACTTTCCTCCGTGCAGAATGAGGCCATAGAGCATTTGCACTCCAACCAAGCACTTGCTAGAATGACCACAACATCACCCGGATCAACACAAGGACCCAGCCATGAGCACACCCGGTCAACGCTTCCGTCTCGCCGTAGAACAAGAAAAGCCGCTGCAGGTTGTAGGTGCAGTCAACGCCTATGCAGCACGTTTGGCCGAACACTCTGGCTTCAAGTCCCTGTATCTGTCCGGCGGCGGCGTGGCTGCCTGCTCCTGCGGCATTCCGGACCTGGGCATCACCACCCTGGAAGACGTGCTGATTGATGTGCGCCGCATTACCGACGTAACCGAACTGCCGCTGCTGGTGGATATCGATACCGGCTGGGGCGGCGCTTTCAATATCGCCCGCGCCATCCGCAGCCTGGAAAAAGCTGGTGCCGCTGCCGTGCATATCGAAGACCAGGTACAGCAAAAGCGCTGTGGCCACCGCCCGAACAAGGCGATTGTCAGCCAGGAAGAAATGGTAGACCGCATCAAGGCCGCCACCGATGCGCGCAAGGATGACAGCTTCGTCATCATGGCCCGCACCGATGCGCTGGCGGTGGAAGGACTGGATTCCGCCATCGAACGCGCCGTGGCCTGCGTGGAAGCCGGTGCCGACATGATTTTCCCGGAAGCAATGACCGACCTGGCCATGTACAAGCAATTTGCCGAAGCCGTGGGTGTACCGGTGCTGGCCAACATCACCGAGTTTGGCTCAACCCCGCTCTACACCACCCAGGAGCTGGGCGAAAACGGTGTGTCGCTGGTGCTGTACCCGCTATCTGCCTTCCGCGCCATGAGCCAGGCCGCACTGAATGTATACGGCGCGCTGCGTCGCGATGGCACTCAGAAAAATGTGCTGGACCTGATGCAGACCCGCATGGATCTGTACGAACACCTGGGCTACCACAGCTACGAGCAAAAGCTGGATGGGCTATTTGCCGAAGGCAAGAACAAGTAACTGACTCACGCAGCAAACCCAATCAGGCCGGGTAGCCATAGGCTGTCCAGCCATGCGCACAACAGTAACACCAGAGAAATTGTCCAAGGAGAAATGGCATGACTGAAGTGGTTCTGACTGGCAAGCCGAAGAAATCGGTCGCCCTGTCCGGCGTTGCCGCCGGCAATACCGCCCTGTGCACGGTTGGCCGTACCGGCAACGACCTGAGCTATCGCGGCTATGACATTCTGGATATCGCCGACCAGTGCGAGTTTGAAGAAGTGGCCTACCTGCTGGTGCACGGCAAGCTGCCGAACAAGGCCGAGCTGGCTGGCTACAAGCAAAAGCTGAAAGCCCTGCGCGGCCTGCCGCAAGTGGTGAAGAGCGTGCTGGAAGCCCTGCCCGCCTCCGCCCACCCGATGGACGTGATGCGCAGCGGCGTATCCGCCCTGGGCTGCACCCTGCCGGAAAAGGACGACCACAACATCGCCGGTGCGCGTGACATCGCCGACCGCCTGATGGCTTCCTTCGGCTCCATGCTGCTGTACTGGTACCACTTCAGCCACAACGGCAAGCGC
>NZ_JAELUD010000042.1:0-36789 GCF_016429185.1 Aquitalea sp. ASV11 | reverse complement strand
GTGCAGCCCTGGCCAAGGCCGCGCTGGAGAAGAAGATTGATGCCAATATGGCAGCCAACCCGTCTTTCATTCCGTTTGCTGCCGACAGCCGCGAGCTGGATGAGGCAGGCAAAGGCCAGATCCTGCGCCAGATTGCCAGCTTCCAGTCCAGCAAGAAGCTGATTATCCGTGGTTACTGCCACCATGGCCGCGCCGTAGCCCACGCCCGCGCCGTGGCGGTGAAACAGTTCCTGGTGGCATCCGGCGTACCGACCAAACACCTTGTTGTCCGCTACAACACCGACAAGGACGCCCAGGGCGTGCAGATCGCCAGCAAGTAAGCCAGATCACCCGGCACAGCCGGGCTGGTGCTGAGCACGGTTTATCTATATAATTGTCAGTCTTATCTGGGGGCGACCTGGTTTCGACGGGGGTTGCGAAGCAGATGGGGGCATACCGGGATTTCAGTCATCCCGTAAAACACTGAATTTTTTTAGTCGCAAACGACGAAACTTACGCTCTAGCAGCCTAACGGCCGGCTAGACACTACAACGGTTCGCAGATGGGCCGGGGGCGTCAAAACCCTGTAGTGTCACTTTACATCTGCTAGTGCCTTTCCGGGTTACTTGGTCTGGTGCGAAACTTTAGGTAACTCGCCAAAGCTCAGCCTGTCCGTCGGCGTAGTGGAGGTTAAATCCAAATGACACGACTAAGTATGTAGAACTCACTGTAGAGGACTTTCGGACGCGGGTTCGATTCCCGCCGCCTCCACCAGAACCTCTAAAAGCCATTGATGATCAGTAACTTACTGGTTCTCAATGGCTTTTTTCATGCCCCAGAAACCAAGAACACATGCAGGGACAGGCGTTTGCTGTCCGACGCAATCCACCTTACCGCTCTGCCGCCTGTCTTCTTTGTCTGATGCAGCAACCAGAATCCGGATATTCCTTTTGCTGCTTCTTGTGTATTCTGTCCGACAAATTCACTTATCAAGATTTGGCCGGAGCCTATATGTCTTCATCATCGGTAAAGAAAACCATGATTCTGGGAGCGGTGCTGGTTGCCAGCCTGCTGCTGACGGGAAGTGCCGTTACCTGGTGGACCAACAATCTGCAACGTCAGGCCGATGATGAGGTGGAGCGCTTCAACCAGGCCAGCCTGGTGTTTCGGGATACACGTTTTAACGTGGTGCAGATTCAGCAGTTTCTGACCGATGCCGGAGCGACTGGCGAAGGTGGGGACGATTACCGGGATGCTGCGGAAAACCTCAAGCAGGCGATGCAGAACCTGGATGTGTTGCAAACCATGTTGCCGGATGCAGCATCTGAGGTAGGACAGATCAAGCCTTTGGTGCAGGCCTTGCACCAGACGGGTGTAAAAATGGCCGAGGCCTATATCCATCAGGGACGGGAGGCTGGCAATGCCATCATGAAGGCCAAGGGGAACGGGTTTGATGATTCCACCGAAGCCATCAACAAGAGCCTGGACCAGCTGGCGCAAAGCCTGGCGAACAAGAGCAAGCAAACCCAGCAGTACAAGACCACGGTGCGGGACAATGCCGTACTGGCCTATGCGCTGATTGCCATTCTCACCACCTTGAGCGTGCTGGGTATCAGCCTGCTGCAATACCGTCGCCTGCTGCGGATACTGGGTGGCGAACCGGCCTACGCGGCCAGCATTGCCAACACCATTGCCAGTGGCAATCTGGCGGTAGAAATCATCGACCGCTCCGGCCATGACAACAGCCTGTTGTCCACCATGCGTCATATGGCCGAGCAGCTGACCTTGTACATGCGCAAGATCGACCTGAACACCAAGCAGGTGGTGCAGTCGTCCTACCAGATTTCCGATATTTCCAGCCATATTGCCGATACCTCAAATGAAGAGGAGCAGCATTCTGCCGCCGTGCGCCAGGCTACGTCGGACCTGTCGCAAACAGCCAGAACCGTGCTGGACCTTGCCGGCAGCGTGACCGAACACGCCGACAAGGCGCGCAAGAGCGCACACGACAGCATGTCCACCATGCGTGACAACATCCGCGAGATGGATGCTGCGGTGGCCGAGGCGCACCATGCCGAAACCCGCATTGTGGCGCTGGGCGAAGCCAACCAGAAAATCCAGGTGATTACCCAGTCCATTGCCAGCATCACCGACCAGACCAACCTGCTGGCACTGAATGCGGCGATTGAGGCGGCACGCGCCGGCGAGCATGGCCGCGGCTTTGCCGTGGTGGCGGACGAAGTACGCAAGCTGGCACAGAATGCGGCCAAGGCTACCGACGAAATCACCCAGATCATCAACAGCCTGGGGACGCTGATTCAGGAAAATACCGAGTCAGTGCAAGGCATCATCAGCAGCACGCGGCTGGGCATGGAAAAAGCCGAACAGGCCAGCCAGTCCATCAGCGGGCTGGTGGAGGATATCGAAGGCAATGTGACGGCGGCCCGGCAAATCGGCGCGGCCAGCCAGGAGCAGATGGCAAGGCTGGAAACCATGCGCGGCCAGCTGGAAACCCTGCTGACCACGCTGAGTGACAATGCCTATAAAGTGCATACCACCGGCGCCATCAGCGAGGTGCTGTTCCGCACCTCCACCGATTTGCGCACCATCATGGAAAGCTTCCAGTTTGACCAGTCCAGCCAGATAGAGGCGATTGCCAACGACAACCGCAGGCTGCCGCGTGTGCGCCAGCATATTCTGGTGCAGGTGAAGGATGGCGATCAGTTACGCGATGCCATTACCGAGGACTTCAGTCTGTCCGGCATCAAGCTGCGCCTGCCGCTGGCGCTGAACCGGGCCGAGCACAGCCTGATGCAACTGCAGGTATTGCTGCCGCATGACAGCATTGATGATTACCGCGAGCAAGCCCCGCTTAAGCTGACTGCCCGGGTGAAGTGGCTGCAGGCGGAGGACAATGGCGAAATTTACGGTCTGGAATTTGTCGACATCAGCCCGCGCCAGCAGGACGAACTGAAAGCCTGTTTCGAGTTCTTCAATCACAGCCATGAATATGTCTGACAGCCACAGGGCATACGCCTGAACAGCCATCACCCAGCGCCCCGGACCGCAAGCAGCGACCGGGGCGTTTCAGTCTGGCAGCGGAATGCGGCTGCTGGCTTTCACTTCTTTCAGCGCCAGATTGGAATGGATGGCACTGATGCCCGGCACGGCGCGCAATTGCTCGACAAAGGCGCTGTAGTCGTCCAGATCCCTGGCCAGCACCACCAGCAGATAATCCGCCTCGCCGGTGATTTTGTGACAGGACAGTACTTGTTCATGGTCGCGAATCAGCGCTTCAAAGCGGTTGGGTTCCTGATCGCCGACATTACCAAAGCGCAGGCTGACATAGGCCAGTACATCCAGCCCCAGTTTGCGGCGGTCCAGATTGGCCTGATAACCCAGGATATAGCCCTCTTCTTCCAGCCTTTTGAGCCGTCGCCAGCAGGGCGTGACGCTGAGTGACAACTGTTCGGCCAGCTTGGGCGTGGACATGGCACCGTCACGCTGCAAATGCTGCAGGATGGCCTTGTCCACTGCATCCAGTGCGTCATCCGTTTTGTTCTTTCTCATTTTTTGCCAATTCTGTAATTTTCTTTGCGCAGTTTGGCTTTTTTGTAACAAGAAAAGCAAAAAATTTTTCCTGGCTGGCAAGCATACTGTGCAACAGGACAACAGCCAGCCAGGGTTCAACATGCTTACTTTTTATAATCCGGACCACCAACTGCACCACGCCTCCGAACTGAAGGATGGCAAGGTGTCGCCCTGCTTTGAAATGCCGCACCGTGCCGACACCATTCTGGAGCGCGTGCGCCACAGCGGCCTGGGGGAAATTGCCAGGGCAGCACACTATGACAGCGCACGTTATGCACGGGTACACAGCGAACGCTACGTGCGTTTTCTGGAACAGGCGTGGCAGGAGTGGAGCGCGCTGGGCCACCAGCATGATGCGCTGCCACTGGTGTGGCCGGTGCGGGATTTGCGCAGTGATATCGAGCCGGAACATATCGACGGCAAACTGGGGTTTTACGCCATGGATGCCGGGGTAGCCATCACCAGCGGCACCTGGCAGGCGGTGCGCGGCAGCGCCGATACAGCACTCAGCGCCATGGACCACCTGCTGCAAGGCCACGACAGTGCTTTTGCGCTATGCCGCCCGCCCGGCCACCATGCGGCGGCGGAGTACATGGGCGGTTACTGCTATCTGAACAATGCGGCCATTGCCGCGCAGTCCTGCCTGGATCAGGGCGGCAAGCGGGTTGTGGTGCTGGATGTGGACTTTCACCATGGCAACGGCACGCAAAGCATTTTCTACCAGCGCCCGGATGTGTTGTTTGTCTCGCTGCATGGCGACCCGCGCCGCTCCTACCCGTATTTTTCCGGCCATCGCGACGAAACCGGCAGCGGAGCCGGCATTGGCTTCAACCTCAACTACCCGTTGCCACACGGCACCGACTGGGCGGCCTACGCAATTGCCCTGCAGGATGCTTGCCAGCGCATCCGCACCTATCAGCCGGATGCCGTGGTGATTTCACTGGGGGTGGATACCTTCGAGCACGACCCGATCAGCCATTTCAGGCTGGCAAGCCCGGACTACCTGCGCATGGGGGCCACCATTGCCGCCATTGGCGCGCCTACCCTGTTTGTGATGGAGGGTGGCTATATGGTGGAGGAAATCGGCATCAACGCAGTGAATGTGTTGCAGGGCTTTGCCGACGCACGCTGAAACTGGCCATGTAACAACGGGCGGCGGACCTCCCGGTCGGCGCGCCCGCTTTCATTCAGGACTTAGCCCAGGCTGGCAAAAGCCTGTTCAAAATCGGCAATCAGGTCGCCCACCTCTTCCAGCCCGACCGACACCCGTACCATGCCGTCCGGAATATCCATTTCCTTGCGTTTTTCCGGGCCGGCTTCCCAGAAAATGGTGGACGCCACCGGAATCACCAGCGTGCGGGTATCCCCCAGGCCCGTGGCCTTGATCGGCACTTGCAGGGTGTTGAGCAAGGTATTGGTTTGTGCGGCATCGAACAGCTCGAAGGACAGCAGCCAGGCATTGCCACGGAACAGTTCACGCGCGCGCTGGTATTGCGGGTGGCTGGGCAGGCCCGGATAGGACACCTTGCGCACTGCCGGGTGGGCTTCCAGGTATTCGGCCAGTTGCTGGGCGGTGTTGCTGCAGTGCCCTACCCGCAAGGCCAGCGTTTCCATGCCGATGGAAATCAGGTTGGCATGCTCGGACGACAGCGACGCGCCCATGTCGCGCAAGGCTTTCTTGCGGATCTGGGTCAGGCCTTGCTGGGCTGCCGGGCCCTTGCGGTAGTCGTCTGCGATATTCGGATAGGCCGACCAATCAAACAGGCCGGTATCCGTCACCGCACCACCCAGCGCCGCGCCATGGCCGGCCAGGGTCTTGGTGAGCGAGTTCACCACCAGGCTGGCACCAACACTGGCCGGGGTGAACAATGCAGCCGAGGTAATGGTGTTGTCCACCACATACACCAGGCCACGGGCCTGACACAGCTGGCCTATGCCTTGCAGGTCGGCAATCTGGGTTCCGGGGTTGGCAATGGTTTCCACAAACACCATGCGGGTGGCAGGAGTGAGGGCTGCAGCCACGCTGTCTGCCGAGGCCATGTCCACCATGCTCACCTCCACACCGAACTGGCGCAGCGTGCCCAGCAGGCTGTTGGTATTGCCGAACACATGGCGGCTGGACACGATATGGTCGCCCGCCTTCAGCAACGACAGGAAGATCGCAGCAATCGCGCCCATGCCGGTGGCAAAACAGACGGTGCCAATGCCGTGTTCGATTTCTGTGATCTTGGCTTCCAGCGCCGCCGTGGTGGGCGTGCCCTGACGGGCATAATTGAAGCCGCCTTTCTTGCTGCCCTGGAAAATGCCGATCAGGTCTTCAACGCTTTCCAGACCGTACTGCACCGAGTTGTGTACCGGGGCGCGCAATGCGCCATATTCCATGCCCGCCCGACGGTCACGGTGCACGATGGTGGTGGAGAGGCCCTGCTTGTCTGTTTTACTCATTATCCTGTTTCCTGATGTGGGCCATCCGCACCCTGTCCGGTAGCGAATGTCCGGTGTCAGCGGCTCTGCCGCCTGTTTTGTCCTGTCCGGTGATCGTTGTATTTCAGCGCTGCTGCAGCAGGCGGTTCACCGTCGCCATGTTCTTGCCATTGATGACCTGTGGCAAACCGGCGGCCAGCAACATTTTCCTGGCATGCTCTGCACGCATGCCGGCCTGGCAGTACAGCACCACCGGCCTTGCTTCTGCCAGCAGCTGTGCGGTATGGGCGGGAATATCCGCCAGCGGGATGTTGATGGCACCCGTCACGTGCGCACCGGCAAATTCGGCGGGCTCGCGCACATCCACCACCAGCACATTGGCAGGCAATGCCGCTGGCTTGCCTGCGCCGAAGAGCAGCCGGGAAATGAAATTGAACATGCTGTCCTTGATTGAAGCAGTTCCTGCGCCCGGCAACATGCAGGCGCGCGAATGGACCTTATTTTAACCAGAGCCAGCGGCACTTGCCCGGCTTCTTTGTCAAAAAACGGAAGTCTGGTGAACATCGGCATGGCGTGGGCGGGGTGATACCGGCGGAAGTGCCAAGCGGACGGAAGGCTGGGTGAATCTGGCAGGCAGACATGACAAAGGCCGGAGAGTCCGGCCTTTGCGGTGTACTGCTGACTGAAGCTGACTTGAAGCCTGTCAGTGCGCGGCGGCGGACACTGCAGGCATGAGCGACGGTACTGACGGAATACAGCCGGTTTCAAGCAACAGGTTTTCAATATGCTGCAACTGTGCCCGCGCTTCTTTTACTTTTTCATCCAGTGCAAAAAATTCCAGCGTGTAGGCTTCAATCTTGCTGCCGTCGCGGTTTGTCATCGATTTCCCCTTGTGCTTTGTTTGGGTGTTTATCGACGCAGGTGGCAAAAGCTTGAGGCAACTGGCAGTGAAAAGCTGTAAATCATTTCTGCAGTGATGCGTCCCCCGCACTGGCACAGCGGGTGGCAGAGCGTGCCGGACTGGTCTGGCGCGGGTCGAATTGCCACCATTGCACGCCGCGTTCGGTCAGCGACAGCCAGTCCAGCCGGCCATCGCGGCGTGGCAGGCCGACACTGCCCACCGGCCGCCAGGGCACAGGGCGGCCCTTGCTCTCACGCAGCAGGCCTTGCAGTTGCAGGCTGTCCGGCCCGGCAGCCAGCTGCATCAAGCGGCCATCCGCCGTGGGGGTAAACACCGTAGTGCCGCTCACCATCAGCCCGGACTCGCGCACCGTGGCGGGCAGGCAATCGAGACGGGCCTTCAACTGGCCGGCACTGTCCAGCAGCCAGGCCATCCCTTGTCCCTTGATGGTGGCCAGCACCACAAAACGTGACACGGCAGGCAACCAGGCCAGATTGTAGTGGTACAGCTGCAAGTCGGCGGATAGCAGACGGATATCGCTGAGGCTGCCGCGCTGCGGGTCCAGCACGGCCATGTTCAGCTGACCGGTTTTCTGCCCGTCGGTGATTTGCTGCCACACCAGCAAGGCCGTGCGCTCGCCACCGGCCAGCATGGGCCACCAGGCGCGCTCCTCATCCACCACGTCAATCGACTGCAGGATTTCACCCTGCCCGTCATAAACCTGCGCATACACCCCGTTGCCGCTCCCCTGCCCGTTTACGCCGTCGCCATCCACCCAGCCATCGGAATAAAACAGCACAAAGCGCTCGCCCACTGCCGCCACATGGCCGGAGTGTCCGCCGGACACGGCCGTTTGCGGATAAGGCTTGATCGGCCGCATGGCGGCATCGTACACGGCGTAGCGCTGGCTGACTTCGTCCTTGCTGTTCCAGCCGTCTTCAAATGTCAGCATCACATGGCCTCTGCTGTTACGCGCGGCGGAAACCGGCTCCTGCGCTTCCGGCCTGGCAATCAGGATCTGCGGCTGGCCTTGCACAGCTTCGTCACTGTGCCAGTGCAGCAGATAGACATCATGCTGCCAGCGGCCCTGTGCATCTTCCCCGCGCGGGGGTAAACCGGCGCTGCTGAAAAACACATCGTAGTGGCCGTTCTGCGCTGTTGGCAGTGCCACCACGCCATGCATGAAGCTGCGCAGATCTTGCTGACTGCGCGGTGCAGCCTGCGTGTCTGCCAGCATCAACAGGCACATGCATAGCCCGGCAAGGTGGCGTGAAAACAGGCTGACTGATGAGCGCTGCTGCATGATTTCTCCGTTCTGGAGTCGGTAACTGTTTTGTTGTCACGACAGGAAAAAATGGCTACCAGTGCATTTTGCAGGAGCAAGCCACCCGCTTTTTCCGTCAGGCAGGACGGCGCATTTGCCTGCATGGCCATTGCTTGATAAATATCAATATTCGCTTATTTACTAATAATAAGACATCTCTTATATTCACGTTTTCTTATCTGGCAACTGCAAGCCGGTAGCAAAACCGCGTCACCCACGCACAGGCAAGCCACAGGCACAGGTCAAGCCACCCTTTCCCCGCACGAGGCAATATATACCATGAGCACTTTCAATGCCGTTCTGGCCCGCAACGCTGCCGGCCTTCCCTCCGCCGACCGTCAGGCCGCACACAGTGTCGCCTTCTCTCACTACAACAATCTGTCGGCACAGCTGCCGCTGGACCGCGCCACCGGCCAGCTGGTAGCCGGCGGCATCCGTCAGCAGGCAGAACAGTGCTTCGAGAATATCCGCAGCATCGTGGAAAGCATCAATCACAGCATGGATGATGTGGTGCGCATCACCATCTTCCTGCGTGATATCGCCGACCTGGCCACGGTGAATGCCGTATACGCCACTTTCTTCCCGGTTTACGTACCGGCACTGACCGCCGTGGCCGTGCATGACCTGCCACTGGGCGCGCTGCTGCAGGTGGAAGCGCTGCTGTCCAATGGCGAAGGCACCATTCCGAATGCGCCGCAAGCCGGCGACCTGATCAAGCTGGCGCGCAATACCGACAGCGCACCCTGCTCTGCCCTGTCTACCCAGACCGTAGCGTTTTCCCATTACAACAACCTGACCGCACAACTGCCGGTGAACCCGCATACCGGCGTGCTGGTGGAAGGTGGCATCGAAGAACAGGCCGCCCAGTGCCTGCGCAATATCAAGGCTATCCTGAACAGCATTGACGTGCCGTTTGACGACATTGTCAAAATCAACCTGTACCTGACAGACCTGGCCGACCTGCCCGCGGTAGACACTGTTTACAGTACTTTCTTTCCGGATTCCGCCATTGCCCGCAGCCATGCCTATTTCCCGGCCCGCAGCGTGATTCCGGCACAGGCGCTGCCGCTGGCAGCCCGTATCCAGATAGAAGCCGTGGTATCGCATGGCGACGGCACCCCGCCGCAAGCAGTGGAAGACCGTCACGGTATTGTCATCCGTACCGGCCGCAGCGCGGACGTGCCGCAGGACAAGCTGGCCACGCAGTCGGTTGCCTTCTCGCACTACAACCACATTTCCGCACTGCTGCCCGTTAGCGCCCATGACGGCAAGGTAGTGGCTGGTGGCATTGCCGCACAAACCCGCCAGTGTCTGGAACACTTGCAGAACATTACACACAGCATTGAGCACAGTCTGGCGGATGTGGTGAAAGTGAATATCTGCCTGACCCGGCTGGCCGACCTGCCGCTGGTGGATGCGGTGTATCGGGATTACTTCCCCAACGCCACACCGGCCCGTCGCATTATCGGCGTGGCCAGCCTGCCGGCTGGTGCGGACATCCAGATTGATGCCGTACTGGCCAATGCCGAAGGCACTGCCCCGCGCCGCTAAAGCACGGTGACTGGCAACTTTGCAGCGGTTGGCGAACACGGTTCTGCCGTGTTTGTTAGCCGCTGCGGTATTGCTGCCACACCAACTGGCCCAGCCGCTCCAGTCTGGCCTGCTGCTCCGGCGTCCAGGCCGCAGCGCAGGACAGGCGCACGCAATGGCGATAGCCGCCGCGTGGCGAAAACAGCGGCCCGGGTGCCAGGCCTATGCCTTCCTGCCGGGCTTGCTGGTGCAAGACCAGACTGTCGAAACCCTGCGGAAACACCAGCCACAAGGCAAAACCGCCTTGCGGCGCGGTGTATTGCACATCAGCCGGAAAATGCTGCGCCAGACCCTGCAACAAGCCTTGCATCTGGCTGGCAATGGCACGGCGCAAGCGCCGCATGTGGCGGGGATAGGCACCGCTTTCCAGAAATCGCGCCAATACCGCCTGATTCAGCGTAGGTGTGGAGTGCGTGCTGAGATATTTCTGCACTTCCACCTGGTTGCGATAGCGACCCGGATCTATCCAGCCTATGCGCAAGCCGGGGGCCACATCCTTGGTGAGCGAGGCGCAATACAGCACGTTGCCGCTACGATCAAACGCCTTGATCGGGCGTGGCCGCTGCCTGCCGTAGTAAAACTCGCCGTAAACATCATCCTCGATCAGCGGAATGCCACGCTCGGCCAGCATGTCGGCCACTTTTTCCTTGGCGGCATCCGGCATCAGCGCGCCCAGCGGATTGGAAAAATTGGGCACCAGAATCACCGCCTTGATGGCGGAATCGCGGGTGGCCAGCTCCAGCGCGTCTACCGAAATGCCGCTCACCGGGTCGGTGGGAATCTCCACCACGCGCAAACCCAGCGCCTTCAGCGTGAACAGCAGCGAAAAATAGGCTGGTGACTCCACCGCCACCACATCCCCCGGCCGGGTAAGCGCGCGCAAGGCCAGGTTAAGCGCCTCGATGGTGCCCTGGGTGACAATCAGCTGTTCCGGATGCAATTGACCACCCCACTCCAGTGCCAGCCGCGCAATCTGGCGCTTGAAGGCTGGCAGGCCGCTGGGGCGCCCGTAGTCGGACAGCAGGTCCGGGTGATGACGCATGCAGTCCAGCGTCATGCGTTGCAACTGGGCGGTGGGCAGCAGGTCGTGCGGCGCCACGGCACTGCGAAAACCCTGCATGCGCTCGGTGTGCTGTTCGGACTGATCCTCGACATAGCTCCACAACAGCGGGTCCACCGTCACCTCGGTGGCCGCAGTCAGGCGCAGCAAAGGCGTGCTGTCGCTGCGCTGGCGCACAAAGTAGCCGGACTGTGGCCGCGCCTCCACCAGGCCCTGGTCCTCCAGCAGGCGGAAAGCCTGTTGTACCGTGCTGAGGCTAAGACCCCGCCGCAATTTCATGTCGCGCAGCGACGGCAGACGCTCGCCAACGCGCAATACGCGGCTGGCGATCTGGGCGGCGATGTCATCGGCCAGTTGCTGATAAAGAGGCTGCTTGTCCATGCCTCCATGATAAGGGATTGAATCACTGGCACCACGGACAGTTGTGCACAAAAACAGGCAGTACAGTTGCAGAAAAACCTGCGCTGTCATGGCTGTTTTTGGCCAACTGTGTGGCTACCGGCACTGTTTTGCCAGCGCTAAGCTGTTTGTCATCAACAGCACGGGAGCACACGACATGACCACATTGCTACTGAAACAGGGTGAATTGCTAAGCCTGCAAGGCCGCCTGCCGCACAGCCTGAGCGTACAGCAAGGACGTGTATGGATCAGCTACTGCGGCCAGGATGTGATTCTGGCGCGTGGTGCCAGCTGGACGCCGGGCAAGGCAAGCGGTGAAACACTATTGCTGGAAGCCGTTAGCGGCCCGGCCCAGCTGAGTTTGCAGTTGCAGGGTGAGCACAGCCTGTTGCAACTGGCCAGCTGCGGCTAGTCTGGCTGGCCGAAGGTTTCCTGCAGGAAGTCCAGCATGGCGGTGAGCTTGGCCTGATGCTGACGGCCAGGCGGGTACAAGGCGGTGAGCGGCATGCTGTCGTCCACCCGCCACGGCTGCAGGATTTCCACCAGCCGGCCGTCCTGCAATGCCGGTTCCAGCAAGAAGGCCGACTGGCGGATGATGCCAGCCCCGGCCAAGGCCAGACTGAGCAGGGATTCGGCACTGTCCACGCTCAGCCGGGCGCTGACATCCACCCGGCGCAATACGCCATCCACCATGAAGGGCCACTGGTCGGCCTGCTCTACATCCGCCACCACCAGGCACTGGTGCTGTGCCAGCTGGTCCGGGTGCCCTGGGCTGCCGAACTGTCGCAGATAGGCAGGCGCCGCACACACCTTGCGCGGCAGGCTGGCAATGGGGCGCGCCACCAGATTGTCCACCGGGCCCAGCGGACCCAGCCGCAAGCCCAGGTCGAAACCGTCGGCGGCGATGTCCACCAGATGGTCGCTCACCGACAAGGCCAGCCGCAGTTGCGGGTAACGCGCCATGAAGCGTGGCAGCGCCGGTAGCAACTGCTGGTTGCCAAAGGCGGTACCCACGGTAATGCGCAGTGTGCCTTGCGCAATATTGCGGCCAAAACGCAGGTCGGCTTCGGCACTGGCCAGGTCGTCCACGATGCGCCGGGCATGGGCGATGAAACGCTCGCCCTCCGCCGTAGCCACCACCCTGCGGGTACTGCGGGCAAACAGGCGGCAGCCCAGGCGTTTTTCCAGCCGGTCTATCGCCTTGGACAGTGCCGAGGCGGTCAGCCCCAGCCGTTCTGCCGCACGGGTGAAGCTGGCGGTTTCGCTCAGATACAACACGGCCAGCAGCTCGCCGGTTTGTGTTTCCACCATATTGATGAATTCCATTCAGCAATAATTTTCCTGAGTGGCCGATTCTAAAAGGTAAAAAGCAGAATAAGCTAGGATTTTTCACGGAGGACAGCTCATGCACACCCAACTGCACACCCTGTTTCAGGCCAAGGCCTGGGCCAACCGGCAATTGTTTGCCCTGCTGGAACAACAACTACCGGCACTATCTGCCGATACCCAGACCACCGCCGTGCGCATGCTGAACCATGTGTGGCTGGTGGAGCAGATCTTCCAGGCCAATCTGCAACAGCTTCCGCACGGCTTTGACGCGCTGAACACACCGGAAACGCCAACCCTGGCCACGCTGCAGGCGCGTCAGCAGGCCAGCGATGACTGGTATCTGCAATATCTGGACAGCGTGGACGCCAGCCAGCTGACCGAGGCGGTGGACTTCCGTTTTGTCGATGGCAAGCCGGGCAGGATGCAGCGCTGCGAAATGCTGCTGCACCTGATTACCCACGGCAGCTATCATCGCGGCATGGTGGGCCGCATGCTGGCCGAGGCGGATATCCGCCCGCCCAAGGACAGCCTCACCATTTTTCTGCATCAAACAGCCTGAAGGGAAAACGCAATGGCGCAATTTGGCGTGGAAGTGGAATGGCAACGTAAGGGGCAGGACTTTCTGGACCGCCGCTACAGCCGCAAGCATGTGCTGCGTTTTGATGGTGGTGCGGAAGTCGCGGGTTCGTCCTCCCCCGCCGTGGTGCCGCTGCCAATGTCGGACGCCAGCGCGGTGGACCCGGAAGAAGCCTTCGTGGCGGCGTTGTCCAGCTGCCATATGCTGTGGTTTCTGGACCTTGCCGCCCGCGCCGGTTTCACCGTGGAGCGCTATCTGGACCGGGCCAGTGGCGAGATGGGCAAGAATACCGCCGGGCAATTGGCCATCACCCGCGTCACGCTGCGGCCGGAGGTGCAATTTGGCAGTGCCAACCCGCCCAGCGCGGCCCAGCATGCCCAGCTGCATCATCAAGCGCATGCCAACTGTTTTATCGCCAATTCCGTGACATCCACCGTGCTGTGTCAGCCGGTGGGGCTGGACGAGACGCAGGTGTGAGAATCAGGCGCAGCTTTGCGCTGCTGCGGGCTGCGCCATGGCGGGCAGGCTGGCTTCGGCCATGGCCTCGCCCACCAGAATGATGGCCGGGCTGCCCATGCCTGCGGCCAAGGCGTCGGCTTCCAGCGTTGCCAGGGTGCTCAGCAGGCGCTGCTCCTGCGGGGTGCTGGCCCACTGCACCACTGCCACCGGGGTGCTGGCTGGAAGGTGTTGCAGCAGCGCCTGATTCAGGCTGGCAATGCGGCTCATGCCCATGTAGATGGCCAGCGTGGTGCCGGTGGCAGCCAGCGCCTGCCAGTCCGGCTCGCTGTGGTCCTGTGCGTGGGCAGTCACCAGCGTCACGCCACGGCAATGCTGACGATGGGTGAGCGACACGCTCAGGCTGGCGGCTGCCGCCAGTGCCGCGCTGATGCCGTTCACCACTTCCACCGCGATACCGTGTTGTTGCAGGTAGCGGATTTCCTCACCGGCGCGGCCAAACAGCAGTACCTCACCGCCCTTCACCCGCACCACCCGCCTGCCCTGCAAGGCATAACGGCGCATCAGGCGCTGGATGAAATCCTGCGGCGTGGACTTGCAACCACCGCGCTTGCCCACCCGCACCACCTGCGCCTGCGGAGCCAGACTGACGATGTCCGGGTTGACCAGCTCGTCCAGCAGCAGTACTTCTGCCCCCTGCAACTGGCGCACCGCCTTGAGGGTGAGCAGTTCCAGATCGCCGGGGCCTGCCCCCAGCAGCACTACCTTGCCGGTTTCGCGTTTCATGCTGTTACTCCTGTGCTCAGGCAGGCTGCGCCATAGTGGCGGCCATGCGTTTGATTTCCGGCACACAGGAACCGCAGACGCTGCCGCAGCCCAGTGTGCCCTTGAGTTGTTCCACACTATCCCCCCGCTCCAGACACTGGCGGATGGTGTTTTCGCCTACCTGCCGGCACTGGCAGACCATTTTTTCGCGCACCACGGCGCGCTGTCCGGCCGGGGCAAACACAGTCAGCCGTGATCCCTGCCATGCCTCACCGGCTTGCAGTTGCTGCAACAGGCTGTCCGCTGCCGGGCCGTCTGTGACATTGCTGCTGGCAAACACAAAGGCCGCCAGATGGCCATCGGCCCAGGCCACGCGCTTGACCACGCCACGGCGGTCGTCGCGGTATTCCAGCACATCAGGACCGGGCTGCAGGCCCAGCACATCCAGCAGTTGCTGCAGCCAGCCATCCAGCGCCTGTTCGTGCGCGGCGCGCAACAGCAAGACATCCGGGTTATGCAGCGCAATGGCGGCATAGCTGCATTGGCAAAGAAGCGGTGCCAGCCGCGCCTGCATGGCGGGCAGGTCGTCACAACGCAGCGCCGCCGTTACCCGCCAGGGCAGGCTGATTTTTTCCACCTTGACGGCGGCATGCTTGAGTTCCGGCTGGAAGGACTGGCCATCCACCTGCGGCTGGCTGGTTTCATTGATGCCGCCACTATTGAGAAACTGGCCATTCCAGTGCATGGCCGCAAATACCGTGCCGCCGGGCAGTTCGCGGCTGATGGCAAGCGGCAATACCAGCTGGCCACGCTTGCTGCTGATGCGCACCAAGTCGCCCGCTTGCAGGCCACGCCGTTCGGCATCGTCCGGGTGCATCTCCAGTGCCGGTTCCGGGCGATGGGCAAACAGCTGTGGCAGACGGCCGGTGCGGCTCATGCCATGCCACTGGTCACGCAAGCGGCCCGTCAGCAGGCGGAAGGGGTAATGCGCCGATACATTCTCTGCCGGTGGCTGGTAGCGCACGGCATGAAAACGGGCGCGGCCATTGGCAGTGGCAAACACGCCATCGACATAACGCCGCGCCTGGCCCTGTACCGCGCCAGCAGGCAGCGGCCATTGCTGCGGCCCGGCGCTGTCCAGCAAGGCATAATCCAGCCCGCTGATGTCCAGATCCCGCCCGGCGGTGAGCGCGCGGTGTTCGTCGAATACGCTGGCGACTTCAGTATCAGCAAACAGGCTGGCCGCGCCGGGATACAGCAGTGCTTCCAGGCGGCGGGCAATCTGGCTGACAATCCAGCCATCGCTTTGCGCCTCGCCCGGTGGCGGCACGGCGGCGCGTACCCGGCTGATGCGGCGTTCGGAATTGGTGACCGTGCCCTCTTTTTCACCCCAGGTCGCGGCAGGCAGCAGGATGTCGGCCAACGCAGTGGTGTCGGTATGGGCAAAGGCATCCTGCACCACCACCAGCTCGGCCTGCGCCAGTGCGGCGCGCACCTGCGGCAGATTGGG
This sequence comes from Aquitalea sp. ASV11, assembly GCF_016429185.1. Taxonomy (NCBI): domain Bacteria; kingdom Pseudomonadati; phylum Pseudomonadota; class Betaproteobacteria; order Neisseriales; family Chromobacteriaceae; genus Aquitalea; species Aquitalea sp. ASV11. Next base: position 20,884 of record NZ_JAELUD010000042.1, on the reverse strand, counting down.
CAGCGAATGCGCCGGGTTGCTGCAGGCAATCCAGATGGCCTTGATGCGCCCCTGCTGCAAGGCGTCGAACATGGCAATGGCGGGCAGGCCGGGCGTGGCCGACAGCCGCTCGGTCGGCACGCCCCAGTGGGCGGCCACTTCGGCACGGTGCGCGGCATTGTCGATATCACGGTGCGCCGCCAGCATGGTGGCCATGCCACCCACTTCGCGCCCGCCCATGGCATTGGGCTGGCCGGTGAGCGAGAACGGCCCGGCACCGGGCTTGCCGATCTGCCCCGTTGCCAGATGCAAGTTGATCAGCGCCAGGTTCTTGTCAGTACCGTGGCTGGACTGGTTCAGCCCCATGCAGTACAGCGACAGGCTGGCCGGGCTGTGGCCAAACCACTCGGCGGCCTGGATCAGGTCTTCTTCGCGGATGCCGCAGATTTCCGCCGCCATTTTGGGCGTGGTGTTGCGCACCATCTGCTTGAGTTCGGCAAAGCCTTCGGTATGGGCGCTGATGTAATCCGTCGCCACCAGCCCTTCCCAGATCAGGTGATGCAGCATGCCATTGAACAGCGCCACATCGGTGCCGGGCTGAATCTGCAAATGCAGGTCGGCCATGGCGGCGGTGTCGGTACGGCGCGGGTCAATCACAATCCAGCGCGTGTTCGGCCTTGCCGCGCGGGCGTCCTCCAGCCGTCGCAGCAGCACCGGGTGGGCGTAGGCCAGATTGCTGCCGGCAAACAGCACGCAGTCGGCCTGTTCCAGATCGGCATAACAGCTGGGCGGGCCATCGGCACCAAAGGCTTTCTTGTAAGCGGTAACAGCGCTGGACATGCACAGGCGGGAGTTGGTGTCGATATTGTTGGTGCCCACCACGCCCTTGGCCAGCTTGTTGAACAGATAGTAGTCCTCGGTCAGCAACTGGCCGGAGACGTAAAATGCCACCGCGTCCGGCCCGTGCTGGCGGATGATGCGGGCAAAGCTTTCCGCCACGCTGTCCAGCGCAGCGTCCCAGTCAACGCGCTGGCGCGGCGCGTTGCGGGTGAGCCGCATTTCCGGGTACAGCGCACGGCCACTGTCGCTGGCGGCGCTGGCCGCCAGACTCAGCCCCTTGCTGCACAGCCGGCCAAAATTGGCCGGGTGCTCCGGGTCGCCCCGTACACCGGTAATGCGTCCGTCTTCGCTGGCAATCAGCACGCCACAGCCTGTGCCGCAATAGCAGCAGGTGGAGCGGGTTTCAGTCCTGCCCATTTTGCCCATCCTTTTCTGATGACAAGGTCCCGTTGCAACCCGTTGCAATCCTTTGCAATAGGCCTTGTTCACAAGCCCAGCAGCACCATGCCCTGTTCCAGCTTCACCGGAAAATGGCGGGCACAGCCTTCGTCCGGCGCGCGTGCTGCGCCGCTGGCCAGGTCGATATTCCAGCTGTGCAGCGGGCAAGTAACAGACTCGCCATGCACAATGCCCTGGCTGAGCGGCCCGCCTTTGTGCGGGCAGCGGTCCAGCAGGGCAAACACCTTGTCATCATGGGTGCGGAACACCGCCACATTGCCACTGGCGCGTTCCACCACCCGGCTGCCTTGCAGCGGAATGTCAGTCAGGGCGCAAATCAGTACCCAGTGTTGGCTGTCTGTCATGACGTGCGCTCCTCAGGCTTCCAGCTTGATCGGAATGAATTCGTTTTTCTGCGTACCGGCAATGCGTGCCGCCCATGGGTCTGGCAAGCCTTGCAGCGAGAACAGCAAGCGCTGATACAAGGCCTGGCGGCTGGCGGCATCGGCCACTACCCTGGCCTTGATGACATCCAGTCCGACACGGGCGATGAAGTGCACGGTACGGTCCAGGTAGTAGGCTTCCTCGCGGTAAAGCTGCAAAAAGGCGCCGCTGTATTCTTTTACTTCCTCGGCGGTTTTTACTTTGCACAGGAACTGCGCCACTTCGGTCTTGATGCCGCCGTTGCCGCCTACATACAGCTCCCAGCCGGAATCCACCGCAATCACCCCCACGTCCTTGATGCCTGCTTCGGCACAGTTGCGCGGGCAGCCGGACACCGCCAGCTTCACCTTGTGCGGCGACCACATATTGGCCAGCATGGTTTCCAGATCAATGCCCATCTGGGTGCTGTTCTGGGTGCCAAAGCGGCAGAACTCGCTGCCGACGCAGGTTTTCACCGTGCGGATGGATTTGCCGTAGGCATGGCCGGACTGCATGCCCAGGTCCTGCCAGACATTGACCAGGTCTTCCTTTTTCACCCCCAGCAGGTCGATGCGCTGACCGCCGGTAACCTTCACCATCGGCACCTGGTATTTGTCGGCCACGTCGGCAATGCGGCGCAGCTCGCTGGCGGTGGTGACGCCGCCTTTCATCTGCGGAATCACCGAAAAGGTGCCGTCCTTCTGGATATTGGCGTGCACCCGTTCGTTGACGAAGCGGCTTTGCGGGTCGTCCACCGCCTCGTGCGGCCAGCTGGACAACAGGTAGTAGTTGATGGCCGGGCGGCAGGTGGCACAGCCATTGGGGGTGCGCCATTCCAGAAAATGGAACACCTCGGCATGGGTCAGCAGATGTTGCTCGCGAATGGCCTTGCGCACTTCGCCATGGCTGCGCTCGGTACAGCCGCACACGGCCTTGGTTTTGGGCGTTTCCTGAAAATCCGTGCCCACCACACTCATCAATATCTGCTCCACCAGGCCGGAGCAGGAACCGCAGGAGCTGGCCGCCTTGGTGTGCTTTTTCACCTCGTCCAGGGTAAACAGGCCCTTGTCCTTGATGGTTTTGACGATAGTGCCCTTGCACACGCCGTTGCAGCCGCACACTTCGTCGCTGTCCTGCATGCAGGCGGCCTTGCTTTGGCCCTGCACGCCGGAGTCCCCGATGGTGGATTCGCCAAACATCAGCGTGTCGCGCAATTCGGCCACCGAGCGGCCCTCGCGTAGCAGCTTGAAGTACCAGGCACCATCGGCGGTATCGCCATACAGGCAGACCCCGGCCAGCTTGTCGTCCTTGATCACCAGCTTTTTGTACACGCCGCCTGCCGGGTCGGACAGCACGATGTCTTCCATGCCCTCGCCGCCCATGAAGTCACCAGCCGAGAACAAATCAATCCCGGTGACTTTCAGCTTGGTGGACAGCACTGAGCCCTGATAGCGACCAATACCCAGCTGGGCCAGATGGTTGGCGCACACCTTGGCCTGCTCGAACAAGGGGGCTACCAGACCATAGGCCACACCACGATGACTGACGCACTCGCCCACTGCATAGACGCGCGGGTCGTAGGTTTGCAGTGCATCGCTCACCACGATGCCGCGTTCGCAGTGCAGGCCACAGGATTCGGCCAGCGCGGTATTGGGGCGAATGCCTACCGCCATCACCACCAGTTGGGCGTTTATCTCTTCGCCATCGCTAAAACGCACCCCGGCAACACCGCCCTGGCCGTCATCCAGAATGGCGGCAGTCTGCTTGCCCAGCAAAAAGCCGATGCCGCGCTCTTCCAGCGCCCGCCGCAGCAAGTCTCCGGCTACATCATCCAACTGGCGGTCCAGCAGCCAGTCACCCAGATGCACCACGGTGACCTCCATGCCGCGCAGCTTCAGTCCGTTGGCGGCCTCCAGCCCCAGCAGGCCACCGCCAATCACCACCGCCTGGCGCTTGGTCTTGGCGGCGTCCATCATCAGCTCGGTATCGCGGATGTCACGGTAGCTGATGACGCCATCCAGATCCTTGCCCGGTACCGGCAAGATGAAGGGCGTGGAGCCGGTGGCCAGCAGCAGGCGGTCGTAAGCCGCTTCGGTACCGTCTTCGGCGATGACTTTGCGCCGTACCCGGTCGATGGTGGCCACATTCTTGCCCATGTAGAGGGTGATGCCGTGCTCGGCGTACCATTCAACACTGTTGAGAATGATGTCCTTGAAGTCCTGCTCCCCGGCCAATACCGGCGACAGCAGGATGCGGTTGTAGTTGGGGTGCGGCTCGGCACCGAACACGGTGATGTCGTACAAATCCGGTGCCAGGCCCAGCAACTCTTCCACCGTGCGGATACCGGCCATGCCATTACCCACCACCACCAGCTTTTGCCGGGCCTTGCCCTGCAGTTCTGCCATGTTCATCCTGCTCTCCTTTGCTTCTTATACCCGTGCCGCGGCAACGGTCCAGCCACTGCGCCAGCGTTGTTTCACCCCAGCCAGGCTCAGCCAGGCCAGGCAGCACAGGCAGGCAAACAGCCACAAACCTGCGGAATAACCACCGCTAGCCTGCTTGATGGCTCCCAGGCTGGCGGCCAGCGCAAAACCACCAACCCCGCCCGCCATGCCTACCAGGCCGGTCATCACGCCGATTTCCTTGCCAAAGCGTTGCGGCACCAGCTGGAACACCGCACCGTTACCGGCACCCAGGCACAGCATGGCCAGGATGAACAGCAGCAGTGCCACCGATGGGCCACCCACATTGAAACCGGCCGCGCCAATCAGCAGCGCACAGCACAGATACACCGCGAGCAAGGAACGGGTGCCGCCCAGACGGTCGGCCAGCATGCCGCCCAGCGGCCGCATCACCGAACCGGCAAACACACAGGCGGCGGTGTATAGCCCTGCCGTTTTGGCATCAAAGGCAAACTGGTCGTGAAAGTAGCCCGGCAGCGCGCTGGCAAAGCCGGAGAAGCCGCCAAAGGTCATGGAATAGAAAAACATGAACCACCAGGCGTCCTTTTCTTTCAGCACGGCCAGATAGTCAGCCAGCTTCTTGGCTGGCGGCGCATTCGGTGCGTCCTTGGCACAACAGGTGAAAATGAGCAGCGCGGCAATGAGCGGAATGCAGGCCAGGCCGAACACGTTCTGCCAGCCAAAAGCCAGTGCCAGCGCCGGGGCAAACAGCGCTGCCAGCACAGTGCCGGAGTTACCCGCCCCGGCAATGCCCATGGCCGTGCCCTGATGCTGCGGCGGATACCAGCGCGAGGCCAGCGGCAGCGACACCGCAAACGAGGCCCCTGCCACGCCCAGGAACAAGCCAAGCAGCAGCGCACCACCCAGACTGGCAATGCCGACCTGCCAGGCAGCCAGCAAGGCGGCAATCACCACCAGCTGGCCGATGATGCCGGCCCCGCGCGCGCCGATACGGTCCACCAGCACGCCCATCAGCAGGCGCAGGATGGCCCCCGCCAGAATCGGCGTGGCCACCATCAGGCCGCGCTGCTGGGTGGACAGATGCAGTGCGCTGGCAATGGGCACCTGCAAGGGGCCCAGCAGATACCACACCATGAAACTGAGGTCGAAATACAGAAAGGCTGAAAACAGGGTCGGCTTGTGTCCGGCTTGCCAGAAAGTGCGGTCCATGTAGTACTCCTGTCGGGGAAGCGTGCTTCCCGCCAAATGGCCAAAACAAAAACGGCGCCCTCCCTGACTGTGAAGTCAGGAGAGGACGCCGTTGTCCGTATCGGTAGTGGCCGCCGTTGGCCACTGCCGTGATGTATGGTGCAGTCAGCACGCCGTTGCGCTGCTACACCGCACTTATTGCAATTTGCGTGCCAGCCGGAAAATGCTGTTTGCGGGAGTATTCATGCCGGTTCTGCCCGGATATTGCACCGCATCAGTGCGTGTATTGCGACAGCGCACCGACACTGGGCGCACTGCCGGAATAATCTGGCCAGTGGCTGCCGTCCATCAGCACGCTGTGACGGTCATGTACCGCTGGCAATGACAAGCCGCAGGCTCGGGCTGCCTGCTCATACAAGGCGGTCTGGTTGACGCTGGCCACCACGGCGGCCGCGTCATTGCCCTGCCACATGCCCCAGCGCCGGTATTGCTGCAAAAACCACAAGGCATCCGACGGATAAGGGTAATTGACGCGGCCTTCATCACAAAAATGCAGCAGACCGGCATCTGCAGCGGTCCAGTGTTGCAGGATCAGCTCCGCCGGCATGGCCAGGCAGTCTTCCGCGGCCAGCCAGCCGGCAGCCAGTGCGTGGTTTTCCGGCTGATCCAGCCAGTGGCAGGCCAGCAGCAGCGCCTGTACCAGACGCCCGGCCACATCCGGCTGCTGCTGTGCCAGTTCGCGTCGGCAAGCCAGCACCTTTTCCGGGTGATTCGGCCAGATGACTGCACTGTCGGTCACCAGGCGGGCTACGCCGCGCTGCTGTGCCAGTGCATGCCAGGGCTGACCGGCGCAAAATCCGTCCAGCACACCGGCCTGCATGGCATCGCTCATTTGTGCCGGTGGAATCACCACGCAACGGGCATCGCGCAAGGGATGCACACCCTGGGCGGCCAGCCAGTAATACAGCCACATGGCGTGAGTGCCGGTGGGAAAGGTATGCGCCAGTGCCAGCGGGCGGCCCAGTTGCCGGCTGATTTCCATCAGGCTGGCACCCTGGCAATAGGCATCGGCCAATGCAGGAGCCAGGCTGATGCCCTGCCCGTTCTGGTTCAGCGTCATCAGGATGGCCATGTCGCAGGGCGGATTACCCAGACCCAGCTGCATGCCATACACCAGTCCGTACAGCGCATGCGCGGCATCCAGCTGGCCGCTGATCAGCTTGTCGCGCACCGCCGACCAGGACGGCTGGCGATGCAGGCAGAATTGCAGACCCATTTCACGGTCCAGCCCCAGACGCTGTGCCACCACCAGCGGTGCGCAATCTGTCAGTGCGACAAAGCCCAGATTCAGTGTGTGCAAGCATGCGGGAACAGTCATGAATGTCTTTCAGCCCAGCAGCTTGCTGGAGTTGATCAGTTGGCGGGACAGTTCGGCCAGCCGCAAGCCGCTTTGCATGGCCTGGCTGCGCAGCAGCGCATAGGCGTCGGCTTCGGACAGCTGGCGGCGCTCCATCAGAATGCCCTTGGCGCGTTCGATCAGCTTGCGTTCTGCCAGTTGTTCTTCCATCTGCAGCAGACGTTTTTTAAGGCGGGCATCTTCTTCAAACTTGACCCGCGCCATGTCGATGATCGGTGCCAGGCGGCTGGCAGCCACCTGATCCACCACATAGGCGGTGACACCGGCACTGACCGCAGCCTGAATGGCGGGCAAGCCGCCTTGCTCGGCAAACATCACCACCGGGCGTGGCGCGGCATGGCCCATCAGTGCCAGTTGTTCCAGTGTGTCGCGGGAGGGGGATTCGGTATCAATGATGATGATGTCGGGAGACTGGCTGTCCACCAGTTGCAGCAGCTCCGCTGCGCCTTGCGCCTCTGCCACCACCAGATAGCCAGCCGCCGTCAGCGCAGCATGCAGCTGGGCCATCGGGCGGTCGGTATCGTTGACCAGTAATAGTCGTAATGGAGTGGAAGCAGTCATGGCAGCCATCATCGGGTGATGACCACCAGGGATGCAATATTCGTGCCCAAGGCCAGCCAGTGCGAGGAACTGCAAGCACCCCGCACCGCTTAGCCCTTGGACTCAGTTGGCCCGCTCTGGCAGCGGTATTTGCAGCCACTGCTGATAGAAGGTTTCGATGTCCGGTTCGAAATCGTGAATCACCGGATACCAGGGGGTGGGTGCTTCCACATCATGCATGGTGGCGCATTGCGGGCAGTAATACTCGCGATACACCTGCCACTGCGTGTCCGGTGCCATCAGCGGCGGGTACACCTCAGCCATGGCTTCGGGGCTATCACGCACATGAATCATGGCATTGAGCTTCCAGTTTTCGCGGTAATCACCAAACACATGGCCGCAATCGCACTGCGTCACCCAACGCTTGTCCTGGCAGGACTGCACGATATACAAATGCGGGCCCAGTGGCAGGATGATGCGGTCGGGGAAGCGCACCTTTTCCTGCAAGGCGGCCAGGTATTGCACGAAGCGCTGCTGATCCTTGGGCATGGACAACATGCGAAAGGTAGTGTCCCAGTCCAGCGTGCCATCCACCAGATGGGAAATCTGTTCATTGGTATATGCCGACATGTGCTGTCTCCTTCAGCATGGGGTTTTACTCTTCCACCTGCACTACGGTGGTGACATCGGGCAGCAAGGACAAATCCATGCGGTGTTTGGCACCATAAGACGGTACGCCCAGCTCGCTCTCCAGCAGCTGCCATTCATCCGGCAAGCTCCAGAAGGCCTTGAACTGGCGGCTGAACTTGTCCGACAGGGCAAAACTGGTGGCAAACATGTGCTGCACCTGTACCGAGGCCTGCCTGGCCAGAATCCGCTCGCGTTCCTGCTGCATCCAGACGCGGGTGGGCTGCGCACGGGCAAGCCTTTCCTGCCGCATTTGCGCGCGCCGCTGCCGGGTTTTTGCCACGTCCACGGCATAACGGCCCTTGCTGTCACAGCTGAACACCGCGCCATACACGCGTTCTGCGTATTCCGGCAGCAGGAATTGCTGGTTCAGGTCGGCCTCTATCGCCTTGGGGTCGCGGTCTATCGGGTCGCCAAAACCCGGTCCGCCGCGCAGGTAGTTGAGGTAGAGGTCGTAGTTGTCGTAACAGTCTTCGGTGCTCATGCACTGCTTGTCGCGCTTGACCCTGGCCCCCGCTGCCAGATGACGCTCGTAATCCGGTTGCGATGGATCGGTGTCGCCGCCCAAGGGCAAGGACTCGCCGCTGGCAATGCGTTGTTGCAGGCCGGTACTGTGGGCTTCAAAGCGATAGCCGGTCGCTGAGGGGTAGCCGCCCATCAGTCCCCAGTCGCTGTTCATGTAGCCATTGCCCATGAAGAACATGGTCCAGTCCTGTGCCTTCCACACCATGCGCAAGGTTTCAAAACCGCAGCCACCGCGGTATTTGCCATAGCCACCGGAGTTGGTTTTGACATTGCGCCCCAGGTAAAGCAGCGGCTCGGCCATTTCCCAGATTTCGATGTCGCCCATGTCGCCTTCCGGGTTCCAGATGGCCGCGGCGTGGTTCAGTCCGTCCTTGATGGCACTGGCGCCAGTGCCGCAAGAGCTGGCCTCGAAACTGTTGACCGCATGGATTTCACCATCCTGATTGATGCCGCCGCCTTGCAGCCAGTTGGAGGTGTTGGCATTGCCGGCATTGACTTCTTCCAGGTAGCCACGGCTGAAATAGGCCTGACTCAGCCCGCGCCACAAGGCGGACCAGCCGGACACCAGAAAATGCCAGGCGTAGGCATGACCGGTACGACGGTCATCCGGGTTACACCACGTGCCCTTGGGCAGGCGGAATTCGGTGGCGTAGTAAGCGCCATCATTGATGCGCTGGGTGGGCACCAGAGTCTGGCACATCATCACCCAGATGCCGGAAGTGAACGCCACCTGGTGGGCATTGAAGGTGTGCCAGCCCCAGCGGCTGGCCCCTTCGAAGTCCAACCGCCATTTGCCGTCCGGCCTGATGGTCATCTCGCACGGGGAATGCATGATGGAATCCAGCTTGGCAAAGGCATTGGATACCTGCACGTCTTCGTGTTTGTACGGTACGTCGACGAAAGATACTTTGCGGTAGACACCTGGCAGGGTCATGGCCTTGATCCGGCTCATCAGTCCGCGACGCCCTTCTTCTATGACTTCGAAGGCAAATTTCTCATACGCCTCGATGCCATCGGCCCGGATCACTTCCTCCACCAGATCGCGGATCATGTGGCAGCCGGCGATGCGGGTTTTTTCGTCGAGGATCCAGTACTTGGGCGTGCGTACCGAACGCTGCGATTCGTGCAGCCAGTCACGCAGCGGTACATCGTTGATGCCGGTCTTGCGGCAGGTAATCATGTAGCCATCACCAAAACGCTGGGTTTGCCCGGTGGACATGGAGCCCGGCGTTACCGCGCCGGTATCGATGACATGAGTAACCCCACCCACCCAGCCTATCAGCCTTTCCTCCCAGAAAATGGGCACGATGGTGGCAATGTCGCAGGGGTGCACATTGCCGATGGCACAGTCGTTGGTGGTGAACATATCACCGGGATGGATGCCGGGATTGCTCTCCCAGTCGTTTTCAATCATGTACTTGATGGCAGCCCCCATGGTGCCGACATGAATGATGATGCCGGTGGAAGTCAACACGCAGTCACCGGCAGCGTTGTAGAGGGTGAAGCACAGTTCGCCCTCTTGCTCGACGATGGGGCTGGCGGCAATTTTCTTGGCGGTTTCACGGGCATGCACCAGCCCGCCGCGCAGCTTGGAAAACAGCTTTTCATAGCCGATAGGGTCGCCATCGCGCAGCGCCAGCTCTGTCAGCCCGTTGTAATGCCCGGTGGCACGGGTACGCTCGATGATGGCGTCGCGATACTGTTTCAGGGTCTGGCCGTTGTGCAAAAGGTCGGCAGTCTTGAATTCCCGCTGGTTGAACATGTTCATGGTGCATCTCCTTATTGCAGCTGGCTCAGATGAAACAGTCGGTGCTTGTCCAGCCGGGTGGCAAAGCCGTCGGGCACCACAAAGGTGGTGGCATCGGATTCGATGATGGCCGGCCCGATGATGTGATTGCCGGCCTTCAGGCCCTCCATGCTCCACAGCGTGGCTTCAGACCATTTTTTGTGGCGGTAAAACGGGCGGGTTCCCAGGCAGGCGGCTGCGGGGGGAACCGGGCCGGCGTCCGGGTCTTCCGGCAAGGCAGGTTTCTGGGTGATTACCGTGCCGCGCAGGATGGCTGCGGTAATGGAAAAGCCCAGCTCCGGCGAGCGTGCGGCAGTGGCATAAACCCGCCCATAGGTGGTTTCGAAGGCCTCGACCATCCGGTCCCAGTGTTCGGCCGTGCTGGCCCAGGTGACCGGCGAGACGATTTCCAGATCATTCAGCTGCCCCATGTATTGCATCTTGAAACCGGGTATCAGCAATACATCCTCGGGCTGATAGCCATTGAGCACGAATTCGTCGATCACCTTGAGCGCCAGATCGGACCATGCCTCCTGCAAGGTCTGGCAGGCTGCCACCTTTTCGGCTGCGCTGGCATGCTGCGCCACACCCAGATCCACCGACTTGTCATAGCGGTATTCAAAGTCGGCACAGGCACAGCCAAAGGCCGAGAAGCCAGCCGCCCAGGCCGGGACCACCACGTCCTTGAAACCGACGCCGCCGGTATAACCATAGGTATGCACCGGCCCGGCCCCGCCATAGGAGAAGCAGGTGAATTCCGCCGGGTTGTAGCCCTTGGCACTGATGTTGGCACGCAGGTATTCGGACAGGGTGAGGTCCAGCAGCTCGATGACACCTGCTGCGGCATCTTCCACACTCAGGCCCAGCGGGTCGGCAATTTGCGCCTTGATATGCTTCCGGGCACGGGCGACATCCAGCTTGATGGCTCCGCCAAGGAAATTGTCCGGATTCAGATAGCCCAGCACCACATGGCAGTCCGACACCGATACGGTATCCAGCCCACTTTCCGGCCAGCAGGTACCTACCCGGTAACCCGCACTGTCCGGCCCCAGCTTGATGGCCTTGCTGTACGGGTCCAGCCGCACGAAGCTGCCGGCGCCTGCGCCGACCGAATCCATGGCGACCAGCGGCAGCGACAACACCAGCCGGGCCATGTCCGGGTCGGACTTGATGGCGAAGTTGCCCTTGGTGATCAGGGCGACATCGAAGCTGGTGCCGCCGATGTCCGAACAGGCGATATTGTCATCACCCAGGTATTCGCCCAGCAGCCTGGCACCAATCACCCCGCCGATGGGGCCGGACACGATGGTGCGTGCCAGCTCCTTGGCCTTCCAGCTGATGGTGCCGCCGTGGGTGGCCATTACCCGCAGGTCAAAGCGGGCGCCATATTTGCTGAACAGCTCACTCACCTGCTTTAGCGTCTGACGTGATGGCTCAGCCCCGTAGGCCTCCAGAATAGTGGTATTCATGCGGTGGCTTTCCTTGCGCGACGGGTAATAGTCCACCGAGGCAAAAACCGGGATATCTGCATGAGCTTGCTGTAGTTCGTCCAGCACAATGTCGCGTGCCTGTTGTTCGCTGCGCGGATTCTTGTGCGACTGCAACAGGCAAATGACGATGGCCTGGGCACCGGCTTCCAGCAGCTCGCGGGTGGCCAGGCGAACCTCATCCTCGCGCAGCGGGATGACAATTTCTCCCTGCACGTCGGTGCGCTCCGTCACACCCCGGGTGCGGGATACCGGCACCAGCGGTTCGTCGTAACGGTGGGTATTCAGATGAATGCGGTCTTCCAGCGCATAGCCCAGATAGCTTTGCAAGGCTCGCCCCATGGAGTGGATCTGCTCGAAGCCCTTGTTGCAGATCAGCCCCACCGGCAATCCCTTGCGTGCCAGGATGCGGTTGAGCATGGCGGTGCCGGAGTACACGCAGGTCACCAGCTCCGGATACACATCGTCAACCGTCCGGCCCCAGTGTGCCAGCGCATCCCGCGATGAGTGGTAAATGGCATGTGACTCATCAGCAGGATTGCTTTGTGCCTTGCCAACAACAAAACGCCCATCTTCGCGGACGAAAAAGGTGTCGGTCATCGTGCCGCCGGCATCAATGCCCATCACCTGAACGACAGATCGCCTTTGCATATTGATTCCTCCAGACTGAGTGGTTCGACATCGTGGTCTTGCCCTGACAACATCAAGTGGCAGCCAACCTGGCTGCGACAAATCTTTTGGCCAGAAACCAATGTCAGGCACCACGTGACGGGGAATGTCCCCAGCCTGGTAATGGCAACATGCGTGCCATCCCTGAAACCAAAACAGATTTCCCACTTTTCCATTTGTTTACAATGACTTGCAAAAACAAAAACAAGGCATGATGGAAAACGTACCTCAGCCAGGATGTCTTGAATACGGACAAGGACGCGGACAGTGTACGGAATACGGACAGCCCGCCTGACCGATGGGTGCAGGCCGGTCCTGCCCGATTTCCATGATGATTGACGCTGTTTCCGCCGCGCCTCATTCCACTCATGCTGAAGGTGAAATCTCCATGCCACGTTCAAAACCGCTGATACCGAGTGCCGTCAACGATGAACGGGTTGCCAGTTGCTGGGAAGCATTCATCTGCCAGGAAAGCAACCCGACCGATGCCATCCGTCAGGTCATCTGGCAGTCCTGGCTGCGCTGTCGCACCAGCGAGGTCAACCCGACACTGCAAGTTGCCCCGGTCATCGACAGCAAACAGCTGCTGACTGCACGCTGCCAGCAGGCAGAAACACTGCTTGGTGCGGCACGCCCGGTGATGGGCCTGTTGCGGGGGGTGCTCAAGGAATCCGGCTCGATGATCATGCTGGCCGACGCAGACGGCATGATTCTTGATCAACATGGTGCCCATCGCGCAAGGCAGGCAGGGGAGCAGGTGAATCTGGCACCCGGCGGTTTCTGGAGCGAATCGCTCATTGGCACCAATGCCATCGGAACCGCCATTGCCACCGGCCAGCCGGTACAGATTCATGCCAATGAGCATTACTGTCTGGATATCAAGCAATGGACCTGTGCCGCCGCACCCATCTTCGACCCCTACAGCCAGGCCTTGCTGGGCGTGATCGACCTGTCAGGACGCAAGGAAACCTTTCACGGCCATTCATTGGGCCTGGCAATTGCGGCGGCCAGACAGATCGAATGCACACTGCTGCAACAAGCCCATACCCTCAATCACCGCCTGCTGGAGCTTTCCACACTGGCCTTCAATCAGTACCGCAATGACTGCCTGCTGCTGTTTGACCGGCATGGCCGCCTGCTGAAACAAAACGGCAAGCTGCACGAGGCACAGCAGCAACACGGCGTCAGCCTGTTACATGATGGCAACTGGTATCTGCCCGCCTGCAATCTGGGCGACCCGGCCGAACTGCGTCAGCAACAGGCACCTGCCTGGCTGCAACAAGCTTGGGTACAAGGACTGCAGGAAAAGGGACAACAGCTGGGCAGCCTGCTGATCATTCCGTTGCGGCAAGCCGGAACGCCAGTCAAACCGGCTGTCAGTGCAAGCCCTCAGCCCCCAGCGGATGCCTTTGATGCCATCATCGGCAGCAGCCCTGGCCTGCACGCCACCCGGCAGCAGGCCCGGCGTCTGGCGGCACTGGACCTGCCGGTATTGCTGCTGGGTGAAACCGGGGTGGGCAAAGAGCTGTTTGCCCGCGCCATCCATCAAAGCTCCGGCCGGGCGACAGCCCCCTTTGTTGCGCTAAATTGCGGGGCACTGTCACGCGACTTGCTGGCCAGCGAACTGTTCGGCTATGTCGACGGCGCTTTTACCGGAGCCCGTCGTGGCGGCATGCCGGGCAAGATAGAACAGGCCGATGGCGGCACACTGTTTCTGGATGAAATCGGTGAAATGCCGCTGGAAGTGCAGCCCCATTTGCTGCGGGTACTGGAAGACGGCCGCCTGGTGCGACTGGGCGATCGACATGAACGGCAGATCAAGCTGCGCCTCGTCGCCGCCACCAACCGAGACCTGCAGGCCGAAGTAGCCAGCGGCCGGTTCCGCTGCGACCTCTATCACCGGCTGTGCGTCAGCAGCGTGCTGATTCCGCCCCTGCGCTCGCGCAAGGAGGACATCATCGACATCATTGCGCATCTGGACGCGCAATTTGCCCGCAAATATGGCACCGCAGGAAAGCGACTGGGAGAAGGTGTCATGGAGGCACTGACCCGGCACGACTGGCCCGGTAATGTCAGGGAATTGCGCAATGTGTACGAAATGCTGTTTGCACTGTGCGACGGAGAATGCATAGACATGGCGCAACTCCCACCCGACCTGCTGACAGGCCGCATGCGGTACGGCGAACAAGCAGATATCAACCCGCAGCAGGAAAACCGGCTGGACGCCATCGAAAGACAGGCCATAGAGCGGGCCATCGCGCAGTCGGACGGCAACCTGTCCCGGGCAGCCCGCAGCCTGGGCATCTCGCGCTCCACCCTGTACACAAAACTGGCTGGCATGCGCGCTAGCAGCAAAGCCGTGCGCAAAGACTAGACGGCAGCTATGCCGCTGCAGCCTCAGCTCGCCCCGCTGGCCGCACTGGCCGGTGCATGCTGCTGGCAGGCATGGTGCAGGAACTCGCCAAAACGCTGCGTGGTGTACACATACCACGCATTGTCGATGCTGAAACTTTGCACACCTCCCGCCAGATTGGGGGCAGCAAAATACAGGATGGCCCGGTCACGTCCCTGACCGCTGCTGCAGTCCAGCTCGGTGAGGATTTCCGCACTGTGCACCGCACTGCCGCCCAAAACAAAATTCAGGCTCCACCACAGCGAGATGGTGCCGCCCTTCTCCTGTTTCACCGGCTTGTTTTCCAGGCTGGCGTTCTGTTCGCACTGATCGCTGCATTGCCAGTACAAGGGCGTTGCCTGGGCTTGCAATGCAAGGCAGGACAACAACAAGCAGCACAAGCCGGCAATGGCATGGGACAGGAAGGAAAGCGCAATTCGGGCGGAAGGCATGATGGCAAGGGCAGCGGCGGATTCGACAACAAGCCGACAGGCCATTGCCTTGCAATAGCCAGCCGGAAGTGTTGCCAATGTAATGGCAATGCCGGCAGGCGATAACATCATTTACCGGAAATTACACCGCCATGACTGGCTGCGCGTGCCAGACATCAGGCCGGCATGGCAAACAGCTGGAACAGCTCCTTGAGGTGTGGTGCTTCAAAGCGGCGGCGCACGGTGATGGCATAGAAGGTTTCTTCCACCCCCTGCACCGAGCCGTATTTCTCCAGCATCCCCTTGCCCAGCTCATCCTTCACCACAATGGCCGGAATCAGCGCCACGGCACCGGCATCGCGTGCCAGCAAGCGCAAAGTGGCCATGTCGTCCACTTCGGCACGGATGCGTGGTTCGATACCCAGTTTTTCGCACAGCAGGTCGAAGCGCACGCGGATTTCACTTTTGGCACTGGGCACCACCAGCCATTGCTGCCGCAGGATCTGCGCCAGGTCAAACGGCCCGTCAACCAGCCCCGGCGGGCCGATCAGGCAAACCTCCTGCCGCGCCAGCGTGCGGCAGCGCCATGGGTGCTTGTCGTCGGCAATCACCGGGCGGTTGCTCAGCACCACGTCCAGTTCGAACGCGGCCAGCCGGCTGAGCAATTCTTCCAGCCCGCCCGCTTCCAGGTTCAGCTTGACCGACTGCCGCCCCAGTACCGGATGCAGAAAGCTTTCCAGAAAATTGCGTGACAGGGTGGACACGCTGCCAATACGCAGTTGGCCGCCCTGCCCGGCATCCTGACTGGTGGTGGTGGCCAACAGCTCGTTGCCCAGCGCGAAAATAGCCTCGGCATAGCGCAGTACCGACGCGCCCATTTCGGTCAGCAGCAGTTTCTTGCCTTCGCGCAGGAACAAGGGCGTGCCCAGTTGTTCTTCCAGCTGGCGGATTTGCGCCGACAGCGCCGACTGGGAAATATGCAGCCGTTCCGCAGTACGGGTAAGGTGACCTTCCGCCGCCACGCGCCAGAAGTAATACAGATGATGATAGTTAAGGCGATTAATCATTCTGTTTAATAGATTGATTTGTCCGTATTAATGTATTTTACCGAACAAGCATTGGCAGGCATAGTGCCGCTGTGTTCAATAACCAGTGGTTTGACGCCATGTTGCCATCCTTTCACACCCTGCTTGCCGTGCTGTGGCTGCTGCCCGCCCTGATGCACGGCAAGCTGTCGCACCACTGGTGGCTGGCCCAGTCCAGTGCGGCGGGCGGCGCACTGTGTGCAGCCATGTTGATGGCCTGGCAAGGCCTGCACGCTGCCTTGCTGTTCCAGTTGCTGATCCAGCTGCTGGCCTGGGTGATCTTGCGTTTTTCCGCCCGCTACCTGAGCGGCGAAACCGGCCAGGCGCGGTTTTTGCGCGCCGTGGGCTGGCTGCTGTGTGGTGCCACGCTGGTGGTGGCCAGCCAGGACTGGCTGACCCTGCTGGCCGGCTGGCTGCTGACCAGCCCGGCACTGCAAAGCCTGCTGACCTTCTTCCCCCAGCGGCCGCAGGCACGCATTGCCGCCCGGCGCGAAGCCGTGGCCAGCCGGCTGGCCGAACTGTGCCTGCTGCTGGCCGCCGGGCTGATCAGCTGGGCGGTGGGTTCCATGTCATTCGATGTAGTAGCCCAGCCACTGACGTCCCCCAATGCTGAACTGGCACGCCAGCTTGGCGCAGTATTGCTGGTGGGCTGCGTGGTACTGAAAACCGCCCAGCTGCCGTTTCATGGCTGGCTGACCCAGGTGATGGAAGCGCCCACGCCGGTGTCTGCCCTGCTGCATGCCGGGGTGGTGAATCTGGGCGGCATGGTGCTGATCAAGCTGTCTGCACTGTGGAGCGTGGTGCCGCTGGCCAGCTGGCTGCTGGTGTTGTGGGGCGGCCTGACTGCAGGCCTTGCCTGCTGGGTGATGCAAACCCGCATCAGCATCAAGCTGCGGCTGGCGTGGTCCACCTGCGCACAAATGGGTTTCATGCTGATGGAGTGCGGTTTGGGTCAGTATTCGCTGGCGCTGCTGCACCTGGTCACCCATTCCATTTACAAGGCACATGCTTTTCTCAGTTCTGGCAGCCAGGTACGTGCCACCATCCGCCAGAGTGCAACCCCCGGCCAGCACGGCAAACTGTGGCATGCGGGTAGCGGCATCGCCGGCATCGCGCTGCTGCTGGCCAGCCTGCAAGCCTGGCAGCTGGCACTGGGCCATGCCCTGCAACCACCTCTGCTGCTGATTGTGGTGATTGGCCTGGGGCTGGCCCCGCTGTGCCAACGCAGCCTGCGCGGCTATGCAGTGGCCTTGCTGCTGTGTCAGGTCTACCTGCTGCTGCACACCCTGTTTGCCACCCTGCAAGCCGATCAGGCCAGTGTGCCGCTTGGCTGCCAGCTGCTGGTTGCGGCCTTGTTTGTGGCGCTGTTCCTGCTGCAAGGCTGGCTGCAACACCACCCGGACCACGCGCTCACCCGCCGCCTGTATGCGCTGGCCTTTGGTGGCCTGTATCTGGATGAATGGTGGGTACGCACCAGCATGCGCACCCGGCTGTACCGCCTGGGTCGCCTCTCCCAACCACGCCAGCAAGGAGCAACCGCCCATGACCATGCCTGATTCCCCCTTGCAGCACGCCATTGCAAACGCAGCAGGCCGGATTGCCCCCAGCTGGCCGCTGGACAGCCTGCTGGCCAGCTCGCCTTACTGGGGCTTGCGCCAGCAACAATTTGTCAGCGCCCACGACGGCTTGCAGCGACTGGCGGACAGCCGCCTGCATCTGGATGAATCTGACTATCAACAGGCTTTCCGCGACGGCAGCATCGGCCTGCCCCACCTGCAAGTGGCACTGCATGAAGCAGGCCTGCACTGCGCTGCCAGCGACTGGCTGTCACAACCCGCCAGCGAGACCGCCCGCCGGCCTGCCCGTTTATTGCAGAGCAAGTGGCGCCAGGACCCGGCAGGACATGCCGGTTTGCAAAGCTGGCAACAGGTGATTACCCAGCAGATCAGCCAGTGCTGTGCCGCATGGTTCGACCACGACCAGGCCGAATGGCAGCCGGACCGTCACGGCCAGCTCTACCAGAACTGGCTGGCGGAAATGCGCATCCAGCCCGTGCCCAGCCCGGACCCGGCGCTGCGCCAGGCAATGCAACAGGCCATCGCCACATTGCCGGAAGATCACCACAGCTTGCTTGACCAGGCGGTAACACGCTTGCAGGCCCGGCCCGACTGGCTGGCCGACTGGTTTTATGTACTGCTGCAACGCAATAGCGGCTGGGCCGCCTGGTGCCGTTACCAGGGCTGGCAAGCCGAGCTGTCCGGTGGCAGCAGCAGCCTGCTGCAACAGTTGCTGGCCATGCAGTTGGGCTGGGAATGGCTGCTGGATGATGGCAAGCGCGATGCCGACAGCCACTGGCAGCACTGGCAACAGGCCTGGCATGGCCAGCCAGTTGCAGCAGCATCAGCACGTGGCCTGATCTGGCAACGTGCCGCCGAACTGGCCACCCATGCCGGCTTGCTCGCGCAACTGGCCCACGCTCCGGCCCAGCCGGATAGTGCAAGTACCGACATCCACGCCGTGTTCTGCATCGACGTGCGCTCCGAACCGATGCGCCGGGCACTGGAACAAACGGCACCCGGCATCCGTACCGCCGGGTTTGCCGGTTTCTTCGGCCTGCCGCTGGCCATCCGCTTTGCCGGAGAGGACCACAGCCAGCCACGCCTGCCGGGCCTGCTGGCCCCCAGCTGGGAAGCGGTGATGCCGCCGCTGGACAAGGGCCTGCAGGAATGGGGCCAGTTTGAACGCGCCCCCTTGTCCAGTTTCACCCTGGTGGAAAGCGCCGGGCTGGGCAAGGTGGGCAAGTTGCTGCGCAAGGCCTTCCCCGGCAAACGCCGCGCCACGCTGGCCGAGCTGGACCCCTGGCTCAACGACAAGGAACAGGCCATGGTGTCGGCCGGTCGTCAGCTGGGCAGCGACGCCATCATCACCATCCTGCAAACCCTGTTGCCTGCCATGGGGCTGGGCCAGTCGTTTCCGCGCACCGTGTTGCTGATTGGCCATGCCAGTCACAGCAGCAACAACCCGCAAGCCTCGGCCCTGCAATGCGGTGCCTGCGGTGGCCACGGCGGCCATTTGCACGTGCTGCTGCTGAGTGACTGGCTGCAGCGGCCGGAGGTACGCGCCGGACTGGCGGCGCAAGGCATGGTGATACCGGAGGAAACGATGTTTCTGCCGCTGCTGCACCTGACCCATAGCGATGAACTGGAAGTACTGCAGCCAGACCAGCTGTCCCCGGCACTGCAACAGCGTGCCGCCAGCCTGCAAGGCTTGCTGGAACAGGCCGGTCAGCGCGCACGGGAACGGCGCAAGGGGCAGGATGGCATTCGTCCTGACATCGACAGCAACGCCCTGCTGGCCCTGTTGCGGCAAAAAGGCCATCACTGGGCGGAAACCCGCCCGGAATGGGGGCTGGCCAATAACGCCTTTTTCATCGCAGCACCACGCAGCCGCACCCGCACGCTTGACTTGCAAGGGCGAGCCTTCCTGCAGGAATACGACTGGCGGCAAGACCCGGAGGCCCGCCAGCTGTCCGGCATCTTTGGCGGCCCGCTGGTGGTGGCGCACTGGATCAACATGCAGTACTTCGCTGCGGTGGTGGACCCCAAACGCTACGGCAGCGGCAACAAGCTGCTGCACAACGTGGTGGGCGGGCGCATCGGCGTATTCGAAGGCAATAGCGGTGACTTGCGCATCGGCCTGTCCTGGCAATCGGTACACGATGGCCAGCAATGGCGGCATGCACCGCTGCGCCTTGCCGCCTGCATCGACGCACCGGCCAGCCTGATTACCCTGGCACTGGAGCAGCAGCCGGAAGTCGCCACGCTGGTGGCCAATGGCTGGCTGCACCTTTACCGCTTTGCCGACAAGGGCATGGAATCTTGGCAACACGGCAACTGGCAGCCATTCACACTGCCGCAGGATGCCGCCACAGACACTGGAAACACGATATGGAAATCCTGACCCCGCATCGCGACGACATCAGCCGCGCCGCCCGCCTGCTACAAGACGGCCAGCTGGTGGCCCTGCCCACCGAAACCGTGTACGGACTGGCCGCCAATGCCGAAGACCCGGCCGCGGTGGCCAGGGTATTTGCCGCCAAGGGCCGCCCGGCGGACCACCCGCTGATCGTGCACATTCCGGACATCAGCCAGCTGTCGCGCTGGGCTGATCCCATCCCGCCGCAGGCACTGCAACTGGCGGCCGCCTTCTGGCCCGGCCCGCTCACCATGGTGCTGCCTGCCGCGCCTTCTGTTTCCCGTTTGATCACCGGCGGTCAGGACACGGTAGCGGTGCGCTGGCCTGCCCACCCCTTGTTCCAGGCGGTGCTGGACGAGCTGGGCCACGCGGTGGTGGCCCCGTCGGCCAACCCGTTCGGGCATATCAGTCCCACCAGCGCCGAACATGTTGCAAGGCAGCTGGATGGTCGCATTGCTGCCGTACTGGATGGCGGTGCCTGCCGGGTGGGCGTGGAATCCACCATTGTCGACCTGTCCGGCCCGGCAGCACGCATATTGCGACCGGGCAGCATCAGCGCCGCGCAACTGGCGAGCATTCTGCCGCTATCCGGCCAGCAC
>NZ_JAELUD010000336.1:0-202 GCF_016429185.1 Aquitalea sp. ASV11 | reverse complement strand
CGGCCAAGAAAGCCAAGAAAGTAGCCAAGAAAGACGCTTCCGCTCAGAAAGCTCAAGCTGCTGAAGCTTCCGCTCCGGCCAAGAAAGCCAATAAAGTAGCCAAGAAAGACGCTTCCGCTCAGAAAGCTCAAGCTGCTGACGCTTCCGCTCCGGCCAAGAAAGCCAAGAAAGTAGCCAAGAAAGACGCTTCCGCTCAGAAAGC
>NZ_JAELUD010000041.1:0-39271 GCF_016429185.1 Aquitalea sp. ASV11 | reverse complement strand
CCCCCCCCCCCCCCCCCCCCCCCCCCCCCCCCCCCCCCCCCCCCCCCCCCCCCTTTTTTGCGTTCGTCTCGTGGGCTCGGAGATGTGTATAAGAGACAGGTATACATCGATGAAATCGACAAGATTTCGCGCAAGTCCGAAAATCCGTCCATCACCCGCGATGTTTCGGGTGAGGGCGTGCAGCAAGCCCTACTGAAGCTGATAGAAGGAACGGTTGCTTCCATTCCGCCGCAAGGTGGGCGCAAGCATCCGAACCAGGAATTCATTCAGGTGGATACCACCAATATCCTGTTCATCTGCGGTGGTGCATTTGATGGTCTGGAAAAGATCATCCGTCGCCGCTCGGAAAAGGGTGGGATCGGTTTTGGTGCGGAAGTCAGCTCTAAGGATGACAGCAAGTCCACCTCTGCCTTGTTCAAGGAGGCTGAGCCGGAAGACCTCATCCGTTTTGGTCTGATTCCCGAGCTGATTGGCCGTCTGCCGGTGGTGGCTACTCTGGAAGAGCTGGACGAAGAGGCCATGGTCACCATTCTGACGCAGCCCAAGAATGCATTGATCAAGCAGTATCAGCGCTTGTTCCGCATGGAAAACGTCGAGCTGGAAGTGCGTCCGTCTGCGTTGCGTGTCATTGCCAAGCAGGCGCTGATCCGCAAGACGGGTGCACGTGGTTTGCGTTCCATCATCGAGCGTGTATTGCTGGACACCATGTATGAACTGCCTTCCATGGAAAACGTGGAAAAAGTCGTGGTAGATGAAAAGGTTATCGAAAAAGGTGAAAAGCCTTTGTTTATCTATCGTGACAAGGATGAGCAGGCGCAGTCTGCCTGAGTCTGTTCAGTCGCAGATAAAGCCGCCCTTAATGGGCGGTTTTCTTTTGTAATGTCGCCAAACTGATTTAGTATGGGGTGTTGATTTTCAGCATGACCGCCCCATCTTTCATGCAATGTTTCACGTACGCAAGGTTAGGTGATATGCCCCAACCCGCAGAACTCCGCGAAGAAACCACATTGCCCCTGCTCCCGTTGCGGGATGTGGTTGTTTTTCCTCATATGGTCATCCCGCTGTTTGTCGGCAGGGCCAAGTCAATCAGGGCGCTGGAAAGCGCCATGGACGAAGGCAAGCAGGTGCTGCTGGTAGCCCAGCGCTCTGCCTCCAAGGACGAACCGGAAGCGGATGACCTTTACAGCGTCGGCACGATTGCCTCGGTGCTGCAAATGCTCAAGCTCCCGGATGGCACGGTTAAAGTGCTGGTCGAGGGCCGTCAGCGCGCGCAAATTTCCCAGGTTGAAGAGGATGGCGGCTGCTTTGTCGGCACCATCACGCCGCTGGCAGCGGACGGCGAGGACTCTACCGAGTCCGAAGCCATGCGCCGTGCCTTGCTGGCCCAGTTTGAACAGTACGTCAAACTCAACAAGAAGATCCCGCCGGAAGTCATGACATCCCTGGCGGGGATCGAGCGTGCCGGCCGCATGGCAGATACCATCGTCGCCCATCTGCCGCTCAAGCTTGAGCAAAAGCAGGAAGTGCTGGAGATGTTTGATGTTCGTGCCCGGCTTGAGCATCTGCTGTCCCAGCTGGAAGGCGAAATCGACATCCTGCAGGTGGAAAAGCGCATCCGTGGTCGCGTCAAGCGCCAGATGGAAAAGAGTCAGCGCGAGTACTACCTGAACGAACAGGTCAAGGCCATCCAGAAAGAACTGGGTGACATGGATGAAGTCAGCGACATCGACGAGCTCGAAAAGAAGATTCGTCTGGCTGGCATGCCAAAAGAAGCCAAGGACAAGGTCAGTGCCGAGCTTAAAAAGCTCAAGATGATGTCGCCGATGTCAGCGGAAGCGACGGTTGTGCGCAATTATATTGACACCCTGCTTGAGTTGCCTTGGAAGAAAAAGACCAAGATCAACAAGGATGTGGCCAATGCCGAGGCAGTACTGGATGAGGATCACTTTGGCCTGGAAAAGGTCAAGGAGCGCATTCTGGAGTACCTGGCAGTGCAGCAGCGCGTCGACAAGCTCAAAGCGCCTATTTTGTGCCTGGTAGGGCCGCCAGGGGTGGGTAAGACCTCTCTGGGGCAGTCCATCGCCCGTGCGACCAACCGCAAGTTTGTCCGCATGGCACTGGGTGGCGTGCGCGACGAATCCGAGATTCGTGGTCATCGTCGTACCTATATCGGCTCCATGCCGGGTAAGGTACTGCAGAACATGAGCAAAGTCGGGGTGAAGAACCCGTTGTTCCTGTTGGATGAGGTGGACAAGATGGGTGCTGATTTCCGTGGCGACCCATCATCTGCCTTGCTGGAAGTACTGGATCCGGAGCAAAATCACTCTTTCGTTGACCATTACGCCGAGGTTGAATACGACCTGTCTGACGTGATGTTTGTAGCCACTGCCAATTCGCTGAATATTCCCCATGCCTTGCTGGATCGCATGGAGATCATTCGATTGGCCGGTTACACCGAAGACGAAAAGGTCAATATCGCGCTGAAGTACCTAGTGCCCAAGCAGATGAAGGCCAATGGCGTGCAGGATGGCGAGCTGGTGCTGCAGGAAAGTGCCTTGCGCGACATCGTGCGCTACTACACCCGCGAGGCGGGTGTCCGTAGTCTGGACCGGGAAATTGCCAAGATCTGCCGCAAGGTGGTCACCAGCACGCTGCTGGGCAAGAACAAGGCAGCCAAGGTGACGGTGAATGCGAAGAACCTCGACAAATATCTGGGCGTTCATCGCTTTGATTATGGCGTGGCTGAGCAGGAAAACCGTATTGGTCAGGTGACGGGCCTTGCCTGGACCGAGGTCGGTGGCGAGTTGCTCACCATTGAGGCAGTATCACTGCCTGGTAAGGGTAATATTGTCCGTACCGGCCAATTGGGTGAGGTGATGCAGGAGTCCATCACTGCGGCAATGAGTGTGGTGCGCAGTCGTTCGCGTGCCTTGGGAATCAAGCCGGATTTCCATGAAAAGCATGACATGCACATTCATGTGCCGGAAGGTGCAACACCCAAGGATGGACCGAGTGCCGGCATTGCCATGACGACTGCAATTGTTTCCGTTCTGGCGGGAATTCCGGTACGCTCTGACGTGGCGATGACGGGCGAAATCACCTTGCGTGGCGAAGTGCTGCCCATTGGTGGTTTGAAAGAAAAACTGCTGGCTGCGCATCGTGGTGGAATCAAGCATGTGCTGATTCCGCATGGCAATGCCAAGGATCTGGTGGATATTCCTGCCAACATCAAGCAGAAGCTGGAGATTCATCCCGTTAAGTGGATCGACGAGGTATTGGCCCTGGCATTGGAGCGCCAGCCCGAACCCTTGCCTGATGACGCGAAGCCGGACGAGTTGCACCCCGCACCTGAAGGTGCGTCCGGTGTATCCGTAATGACGCATTAAAAATCAGTATGTTGCAGCCGTAGTGAAATTACCGGGCCGCTTGTGCTTTCCGGATGACCTTGCCATAAGGCAATATTCCTCTGGAAGCCGCTTGACACAAGGATTTTGACCTTGCTATAAAGCAAGCGGTTTTTATCCGAATTACGTAGACCGAAGAACGACGAAAGGGGACTTACGTGAACAAGTCTGAACTGATTGATGCAATCGCCGCTGAAGCTGATATTTCCAAAGCTGCAGCTGCCAAGGCACTGGATGGTATGGTTGCCGCTGTTACCGACGCTCTGAAAAAGGGCGACACCGTGACTTTGGTAGGTTTTGGTACTTTCTATGTTGGCGAGCGTGCTGAACGCAGCGGTCGCAACCCGAAAACTGGCGAAACCATCAAGATCCCGGCTGCACGTTCTCCGAAGTTCCGTGCTGGCAAAGCACTGAAAGACGCGCTATAATCTTCAACCTTGTCGTTAGCGATAGCGGCAAGGTTTTATAGCGGGCGTTTAGCTCAGTTGGTAGAGCGTCTGCCTTACAAGCAGAATGTCGGCGGTTCGACTCCGTCAACGCCCACCAAAGTTTGGAGTGGTAGTTCAGTTGGTTAGAATACCGGCCTGTCACGCCGGGGGTCGCGGGTTCGAGTCCCGTCCACTCCGCCAGAATCTACAGAAAAGGTGAACGTATTCAGTCGTTCACCTTTTTTTTTACCAATGGGGTGGCTTGCGCCGATATCGCCATGTTCGATTTTGTTCAGAATAATAAAATTGCCATTCAAGTCATTCTGGGCGCGGTTGCGCTGACCTTTGTTGGCTTTGGTGTGGGTAGTTATACCTCTGCGGTGGAAGACCCGTACTTGGTCAAGGTAGGCTCTGCCAAGATTTACAAACGGGATCTCGACCGCCTGCTTGAAGGCCAGCCTTCCGATGCGGCAACCCGTCAGCAGGCACTGGAGGACTTGATCCGTCAGGATTTGTTGCTCGCTGCGGCCCAGGACGGTGGAGCAACTGTCAGCCCGGAGCAATTGCGCAAAGTGATTGCCGGCATTGCCGAGCTGCAGGAAAACGGCCAGTTCAGTGCCACGCGCTATAAAGAATTCCTCGCTGCACGCAATATGTCACCCGAGGCTTTTGAAGCCAAAATCAGCCGTGACATCATGCTGCAAAATCAGATCAACAATTTTGCTGGTACTGGTTTTGTATCGCGCAGCGTAGTGGAACGCATGGGCGGCTTGATGGCGCAGGAGCGCCAGGTTCGCCTGCTGTTGTTGAAACCGGCTGACTTTGCTTCCCAGGTCAAAACCGATGACGCGGCGCTGAAGGCTTTCTATGATGCCAATGCCAAGCGCTTCCGTACGGCGGAGTCCGTCAAGCTTGATTACGTGCTGCTGTCACCACAGTCCGTGGCTGCTACCTTGAGCGTGACGGATGCCGAGGTGAAGCAATACTACGAGCAGCACAAGGCAGAGCTGGCAGGTGAAGAGCGTCGTGCTTCCCATATCCTGCTGACTGTACCCAAGGATGCCAAACCGGCAGAGAAGGCAAAGATCAAGGCTGAAGCTGAAGCCTTGCTCAAACAGTTGCGCGCCGACCCTGCTAAGTTTGCGGAACTGGCCAAAGCCAAGTCGCAAGACCCCGGCTCTGCAGCCAATGGTGGCGATCTTGGCTTCTTCGCACGTGGTGCCATGGTCAAGCCGTTTGATGATGTGGTGTTCCGCATGCAAGCTGGGAAAATCAGTGAGGTGGTGGAAACCGAGTATGGTTACCACATCATCAAGCTTGACGAGATAAAGCAACCTGACTTCGCTGCAGTCAAGGCAGCAGTGGAGGCCAAGCTGAAACAGCAGAAGGCCGCGGGACAATTGCGCAGCATGGCCGACAAACTGGCAGAAGTTGCCTATCAGCAAGCAGACTCCCTCAAGGGTGTGCAAGATGCCCTGAAGTTGCAGATTCAACACTCTGACTGGGTGTCGCGTGACAAGAAATCTGCTGATCCGGTATTGTCCAACGCCAAGGTTCTGGATGCGGCCTTCAGTGATGATGTGCTGAAGAAAAAGCACAATAGCGAGCCGGTGGATATTGGCGGCGGTAATCTGGTGGTGGTACGTGTGGCTGACCATCAGCCTGAGCGTCAGCAAAAGCTGGATGAAGTGCGTGATGTCATCAAGAATGAGCTGATCGCCACTGAAGGCGCTAAGCTTGCAGAAAAACAGGGCCAGGCTCTGTTGGCGCAGCTTAAGGCTGGCAAGGGTGTTGATGGTCAGAAATGGGGCGAACTGCAAACGGTTTCGCGTCGTAACCCTGGCAACATGATTGCGGGTGATGTGCGTGCGGTATTCTCTGCTGCAACCACCACTCTGCCGGCCTTTGCCGGTAGCAAGCATGATAATGGCGACTATGCGATTTACCAGATTGCCAATGTTGCTGCGGGTGCTGCTGTCAATGACGCAGAGCGTGCTCAGCTGGCTGGGGCAATGATGCAGATGGCTGCGCGCAGTCAATTGGGTAGCTACCTGGAAACACTGCGCCAAAAGTACCCCATCAAGATGGGCAAGCAACAGCTGAACGATCAAAGCGATCAGTAATATTCTGACGGGCAGGGCTGGAATCCGGTCCTGTCCCTTGCTTGGATTGCGTTGCGCAATAAAACAAAGGGCCGTAAGGCCCTTTGTTTTATCCGGGATGCTTAAGCCGCAAAATTCTTGGCAGCGAAGTCCCAGTTTACCAGCTTCCAGAAGCTGTCCAGATAGTTCGGACGGCTGTTGCGGTAGTCGATGTAGTAGGCATGCTCCCACACGTCACAGGTCAGGACCGGGGTCTTGTCGGTGGTCAGCGGAGTAGCGGCATTGCTGGTGGAAACCAGGTCCAGCGAGCCATCGCTATTCTTTACCAGCCAGGCCCAGCCGGAGCCGAAGGTGCCAACGGCAGTCTGGGTAAAGGCCTTCTTGAACTCTTCGAAGGAGCCCCACTTGGCGTTGATGGCATCAGCCAGCGGGCCAGTCGGTTCGCCGCCAGCATTCGGAGCCAGGCCAAACCAGTAGAAAGTGTGGTTCCATACCTGAGCTGCATTATTGAAGATGCCACCGGAAGATTTCTTGACGATTTCTTCCAGCGAGGCATTTTCAAACTCGGTGCCCTTGATCAGGTTGTTCAGGTTGGTGATGTAGGTTTGGTGATGCTTGCCGTAGTGGAATTCCAGGGTTTCCTTGGAGATGTGGGGGGCCAGCGCATCCAGTGCGTAAGGCAGTTCCGGCAGTTTGTGTTCCATCATGCTCTCCTTGTTGAGAATTGGGCTTGCGAAATTGCGAAAGCCGAATCTAGCGGATAACTGTAACAGCAAGTGTACTGGATTCAACACTTGATCGCCAATAGTTGACTAAATAAGTAAAGTAAGAAAATGAATAAGTCATTCGACGTCGTGGTCCTGGGTGCCGGGGCCGCTGGCATGATGTGTGCCGCTATTGCGGGTCAGCGTGGACGCAAGGTGTTGCTGCTGGATCATGCCGAAAAGCTGGCAGAGAAAATTCGTATTTCCGGAGGTGGTCGCTGTAATTTCACCAACCATGATGCGAAGCCAGAACGTTATTTATCTGAAAACCCGCATTTTTGTCGCTCGGCACTGGCACAGTTTGGTCCGCAGGATTTTATTGCCATGATTGAACGGCATGGCATTGCTTATCACGAAAAGAAACTGGGGCAGTTGTTTTGTGATGATTCCAGTCAGCAGGTTATCGACATGCTGGACGCTGAGTGTCAAAAAGGCGGGGTGTTCCGTCAGATGGGCGTTAGCATCAGTGCTGTTGCCAAAGACGAAACAGGTTTGTTTGTGCTTGAAACTACTGCAGGTCTCTTCAGTGCGCATGCGCTTGTGGTGGCCACCGGTGGCTTGTCCATCCCGCAAATCGGTGCAACACCGCTGGGCTATCGTATTGCCGAGCAATTCGGACTGCCGGTAACAGGGCTGAGTCCTGCCTTGGTGCCGTTGACTTTTCATGTCGAGGATGCAGAGGCCTTTGCTCCACTGGCCGGGGTGTCACTGGATGTGGAAGTGCGCGCCGGCAAGGGGCGTTTCCGTGAGCAGATCCTGTTTACTCACAAAGGCTTGTCCGGGCCGGCCATCCTGCAGATTTCCTCTTACTGGGAACCGGGAATGGATGTGGTAATCAATTTGTTGCCTGATTGTGATGTACAGACGTTTCTTGAGGAGCGGCAAGGCAGTGAACAGCTGTTGAGTAATGCGCTGGCCGAGCTGGGCTGGCCCAAGCGTTTTGCCGAGGCGTGGTTGAGCCGGTTGGGCTTTAATGTCAGGCTGAAGGACTTGACACCCAAAAAGCGTCTGCAACTGGTGGAGCAGATTCAGCATTGGCGCATCAAGCCCAATGGTACCCAAGGCTACAAGAAGGCTGAGGTGACGCGTGGCGGGGTTTCCACCAAGGCCTTGTCTTCCAAAACCATGGAAGCCAAGGATGTGCCAGGCCTGTTTTTTATCGGCGAGGTCGTTGATGTTACCGGCTGGCTGGGTGGGTACAACTTCCAGTGGGCGTGGTCATCCGGCTATGTGGCCGGCAAAAACTGCTAGAATTGCCACCTGATCCCGGTTCTTGCCTGTTGCACATTTCATTGAGTCTCCATGACCGAACAGTACGAAAATTTTGATGGTGCCATGGCATCCCTGCGCACGCCGCCGCATTCGACCGAGGCCGAACAATCGGTTCTTGGCGGTTTGATGCTGGATAATGGTGCTTTCGACAAGATTGCTGATGTAGTGTCCGAGGCGGATTTTTACCGCCATGACCACAAGCTGATTTTCAAGCATATTGCCCGTCTGATTGAGCTGGGCCGTCCCGCCGACGTGGTGACGGTATCCGAGGTTCTGGATAAAAACGCCGAGCTGGCGGATGTAGGTGGTTTGTCTTACCTGGCAACGCTGGCGCAGAACACGCCGTCTGCTGCCAATATCCGTCGCTATGCCGAA
The DNA here is from genome assembly GCF_016429185.1 of Aquitalea sp. ASV11. Lineage (NCBI taxonomy): Bacteria > Pseudomonadati > Pseudomonadota > Betaproteobacteria > Neisseriales > Chromobacteriaceae > Aquitalea > Aquitalea sp. ASV11. The sequence continues at coordinate 30,926 of NZ_JAELUD010000041.1, read as the reverse complement.
ATCGTGCGCGAGCGTTCCATCATGCGTCAGCTGGCGGTGGTGGGGGCGGAGATTGCCGAGTCGGCCTATACGCCACAGGGGCGCGATGCTGCCCAGTTGCTGGACGAAGCTGAGGGCAAGGTGTTCCAGATTGCCGAATCCACCGCCAAGTCCAAGCAGGGCTTTCTGGAAATGCCAGGACTGCTGAAGGAAGTGGTTGAGCGAATCGACATGCTTTACAGCCGTGATAATCCGGACGAAGTGACTGGTATTCCTACCGGTTTTATCGACCTGGATGCCAAGACATCCGGTCTGCAGCCGGGGGATCTGGTGATTGTGGCAGGGCGTCCGTCCATGGGTAAAACCGCGTTCTCGATGAATATTGCCGAGCACGTGGCGGTGGAGGCGCATTTGCCAGTTGCGGTGTTTTCCATGGAAATGGGTGGCGCGCAGCTGGTGATGCGTATGCTGGGCTCGGTGGGGCGGCTTGATCAGCATGTGTTGCGTACCGGCAAGCTGGGCGATGAGGACTGGCAAAAGCTCACCTACGCCATTGGCAAGCTGTCGGAAGCGCCGATGTATATCGACGAAACCCCGGCACTCACCGCACTGGAACTACGTGCCCGTGCCCGCCGTCTGGCACGTCAGCATGGCGGCAAGCTTGGCTTGATCGTGATCGACTATTTGCAGCTGATGTCGGGTTCGGGCCGTGGGGATAACCGTACTGCCGAACTGGGCGAAATTTCCCGTGGCCTGAAGGGTCTGGCCAAAGAGTTGCAGGTGCCGGTGATTGCGCTGTCACAGCTGTCGCGTGCGGTGGAGCAGCGTCCCAACAAGCGCCCGATGATGTCTGACTTGCGTGAATCCGGTGCCATCGAGCAGGATGCTGACATCATCATCTTCATGTATCGCGAAGAGTACTACAACCCGGAAAACGTGGAAGTGAAGGGCATGGCTGAGGCCATTATCGGTAAGCACCGTAATGGCCCCACCGGTGCGGTGCGGCTGGCCTTTGTCGGCAAGCACGCCAAATTCGAAAATGCCGCGACTCTGGGTATCAGCGGCTGGGCGGATAGTGACGGCTAACCCCGCCTGATGATCTGGTTACCGGGTGCAGCAAGTCTGTATCCGTTTACGAAAGGTAGTTCATGAGCTATTTCGACAAACATGTATTTATCTGCTGCAACCAGCGTGCTGCCGGGGAGGATTGCTGCAATAACCATGGTTCCAGTGAGCTGCTTGGTTATATGAAGGACCGTGTCAAGGCGCTGGGGCTGGCGGGTGACGGCAAGATCCGTATCAATAAGGCGGGCTGTCTGGGGCGCTGTGATGATGGGCCGGTAATGGTGGTGTATCCACAAGAGACCTGGTACACCTTTGTCGATCGGGAAGACATCGACGAAATCATCGATGAGCACATGGTGGCCGGACGTATTGTTGAAAGGTTGAAGATCTGATGTTGAAAGCCCTGAACAAATGTGTGATTTCCGGCCCGGTTGGCGAGCTGGAGACCATCGTGGTATTGCCGCAAGGCGAGCCGCAGGGAATTGCTGTGATTTGCCACCCGAACCCGCTGCAGGGCGGCACCAATACCAACAAGGTGGTGCAGACAGCCGCCAAGGCGCTGTCTCAGCTGGGTTATGCCTGTTACTGCCCGAACCTGCGCGGGGTGGGGGAGAGCGGCGGTCAGCACGACCATGGGGTTGGCGAGGTGGAGGATGTCATTGCCGTGGTCGAGCATGCCCGTACGGTGCATGGCGACTTGCCGCTTGCTCTGGCAGGGTTCTCGTTCGGCGGTTTTGTGGCGGCGCGAACCCGTGCCGTGATTGAGGCTGAAAAGTTGTTGCTGATGGGTGTGGCAGTGGGTAAGTACACCATTCCGACTCCAGCGGTTCCGGCGGATACCCTGGTGATTCATGGTGAAGAGGATGAGGTGATTCCACTGTCAGCCGTGCTGGACTGGGCGCGTCCACAGGACTTGCCGGTTATGGTGTTTCCGGGAGCCGGACACTTCTTCCATGGCAAGCTGATCAAACTGGGGCAGATGATTCAGCGCTGCTGGTAAGCCCGTCCTGCCAACACGAAAATAGCCAGTCTGTTGACTGGCTATTTTTAATTAACGGTGCAGATCGCCGGCTGCTTCAGGCTGGTAGGTGACTTCCAGTACGGTTAGCCGGGTTTGTCCTGCAAGCGTGGGCCAATCAATCGACTGCCCTTCGGCCAGGCCGAGCAGGGCAGCACCGACCGGCGCCAGAACAGAAACATGCCCGGCCGTACCGTCTGCCTGATTGGGGTAAACCAGTGTCAGCAGTTTTTCTTCGCCGCTTTGTTCAATACGCACGCGCGCCGTACTGTTCATGGTGATGATGCCTGCCGGAATGTCTTCCGGCTCTACCACTTCGGCACGTTCCAGCTCGGCTTCCAGCGCTGCCAGCGTTGTCTTGTCCTGAGCTGGCATGCGCTCCATCCAGGCCGCCAGCCTTTCGTAATCAAGACTGGAAACAATGATGGATGGTTGGCTGGGCATGGTTGACTCCTTCTCGCAATAAAAAGCACAGGCATTTTCAAGCCTGTGCGCATGGTGATAAATGAGGTATTGGAGTTGGAGTGTCAGGGCGACGGAAAGTTGCCACTGGCCTAGCCAAGCAGGCTGAGTGCACTGCGCTGGGAAAGATTGGCTTGTGCCTGCACGGCGATGGCTGACTGGCCAAGGATTTGCTGCTGCACCAATTGCGCTGTGGCTGCTGCAAAGTCGGTGTCGCTGATGCGACTGTTGGCTGCCTGGGCATTGAGTGAGGCATTCTGCAAATTGTCGATGGCCGCAGCAAATTGATTGCTGGCTGCACCCAGCTGGGTGCGCGAGTTGCCAATGATGGCAAGGTCTGCTTGCATCTGCGATTGTGCTGCAATGGCGCTGGCGGGGCTGGACAGATCAATGGTGCCGGTTGCCGCCAGGTTGGCATTGTAGCTGTTCAGACCTCCACTGGATGGAGACGCGGACAGATTGCTGGTGCTGACGTTGATCTGGTTACCACTGCCACCATTGGGCCCTACCTGAAATTGCAGGCTGTTATTGCTGCTCAGTAGTGATGTGCCGTTGTACTGGGTGTTCTGGATAATGGCCGAGTTACTTTGGGTGAGCTGATCCACCTGTTGTTGCAAGGCCTGGCGGTTGCTGCTGTTGAGGGCTGCATTGCCGGCCTGGATGGCTAGTTCCTGAATCTGCTGGGTATTGCTTTGCAATTGCGACAGGGCACTGTCGGCAGTTTGTACCACGGAAATCCCGTCCAGTGCATTGCTGCTGGCCTGATTATCGCCACGAACCTGCGCCTCAAGGGATTGTGACAGGGCTGTATTTGCAGCATTCACCGCAGCATTGTTCAGTTGTGTGCCGGACGAGAGCTGTTCCAGTGTCTGTTCGGTTTTCTTGCGCGATTTCTCCAGCTGGGACTGTGCGCTCAGAACACTTGAATTGCTGCCGATGGTTAACATGTCACGCTCGCTTAAAGTAAAGTCAGATCACGGCCTTAACTATAGATTCAGTCTTGCTGTTTAACCAGTATTTACACAAAAACACCCGCTTGGAGCGGGTGTTTACTGTTGTATTGCTAATAAAACTCAGCGAGAGGCTGGCTTGGCCGGTGTGCCGGCCGACTGTGTCAGCACTTCGTAGCCGGTTTCGGTAACCAGAATGGTGTGCTCCCACTGCGCCGACAGGCTGCGGTCCTTGGTGGCGACTGTCCAGCCATCGCCCATCATGCGCAGATGACGTTTGCCCTGATTGATCATCGGCTCAATGGTGAAGATCATGCCGGCTTCCAGTTTGAGCCCGGTGCCGGGGCGGCCATAGTGCAGGACTTGCGGCTCTTCGTGGAAACGCTTGCCAATGCCGTGGCCGCAGAACTCTTGCACCACACTGTAGCCGCTGGCTTCAGCATATTGCTGAATCGCATAGCCGATATCACCCAGTGTGGCACCCGGTTTGACCTTTTCAATACCGCGCCACATGCATTCATAAGTAATCTTGCACAGGCGGCGGGCGTGCTCGCTGACTTCACCGACATAGAACATGCGGCTGGTGTCGCCGTGGTAACCATCCTTGATGACGGTAATGTCGATGTTCATGATGTCGCCATTCTTCAGCGGCTTGCCATTGGGAATGCCATGGCACACCACGCTGTTGATCGAGGTGCAGATGGACTTGGGGTAGGGGTTGTGGCCATCCGGTGCGTAGTTGAGAGGAGCCGGGATGCAGCCTTGCACATTGACCATGTAGTCATGGCAAAGCTTGTCGATGGCCTCGGTGGTGACACCGGGTTTTACGAAGGGAGTGATGTAGTCGAGTACTTCGGAAGCAAGCTTGCCGGCGATACGCATTTTCTCGATATCGGCGGCTGTTTTCAGTTCAACGCTCATTGTGGTGGTCTTGGTGTGTGCGGCAATGTTCCATTCTAGCAAATGATGAAAAAACGGGCATCCCGCAGGACGCCCGTTTTACAGTTTGTTGCTAAGCGATGTTCAGCTTAGAACGCTACCTTCAGGCCAACACCGAAGGCTTGCGGGTCGTTACCAGCATTCAACACGCCAGTATTGGCAGTGGTGTCAGTGGTGTTGTACACCGGAGTGTTGGCAAAGTTGGCAGATTGCGATTGCTTGTTGGTGATCTTGGTGTAGTAGCTGAACAGTTTGGTGGTCTTGCTCAGGTTGTAGTCCACACCCAGAGCCCACTGATGAGCTTTGTAATTGTCTTCAGTACCTGCAGTAGCACCCTTCAGACGGCCCAGCGAGCTGTATTCCAGCTTAACGGTTGCAGCGCCGATGTCCTGGCCCAAGGACAGGGTCCAGTCATCTTGCTTCAGCGAGCTGGCACCAGCAATGGCTTGATCGAAGCGACCGAATTCATAACCGGCACCAACAAAAGTGCCGGTGGCAAATTTGTAGCTGGCAGCCAGCTTGGTGTAGGTCACGTTGGCGCCGGACCAAGCAAAGCCCTTGTAAGCCGAGTTCTTGAATACGCCTTGCTGGAAGCCGGTGTCATTGGTGCGATCCCAGCCAGCAGCCAGTTGCAGGCCACCGTTGGTATAGTTGGCGGCCAGAGACAGGTGGGAAGCGTTGGTGCTGCCGTTGCTGTTGCTGGAGGTGCGGCTCTCATCCACGCCATAGGAGCCACCAACCTGGAAACCGGACCAGTTCGGGGAGAAGTAGTGGATGGAGTTCTTCAGGCGGGCTTCTGCGCGGCTGTAAACCTGGCTGGAGCCGTTGTTTTCAGCGGTGGTGTCGCCGAACAGGTTCAGACCGATATTGGTCATTGCCTTGTAGGCGGAGTCATTCTGACCCAGCAGTACTTTACCGAAAGTGCCGTTATCCAGGCCTACGAAGCTATTGCGAGTAGCAAAGGTTGCACCTTGACCAATATCATTGGTGCCGCCTTGTTCAAAGTAGCGCAGGCTGCTTTCAACCTGCCAGATGGCCTTGGTGCCATTGCCCAGATCTTCATTACCCTTGAAACCGATGCGGGAGTTGTCATCCACGACACGGGTGCGGGACTTGTAGTCACCATTGGCAACGCTGGTACCGGTTGCTTTGGTGGATTCAATGCTGCTGCTCAGGAAACCATAAATGGTTACGTCGGCGTGAGCGGCGAACGGAACGGCGAACAGGGTTGCAACCAGTGCGGCTAAGCTTTTCTTGTGCATCATCAAGTGCTCCATCAGGGGTTTTGTGTTTCGTTATGCGTACTGGCTGTGGCGGAACTCTATGTTTGAGCCGTCCAGGACGTCAGTACTGTCGAAGTTTAACCACAAAATGTGACGGTGATGTTGCAGTAATGATGCAGATCAAGCCTCGCCAAACCGGATTTGTTGTATTTACGCCAAAAACTTGTTGGGGTAGATCTCGTCGATCAGTGTTCGACAATCGACAATACGCAAATCATTGTCCTTGGCGAAATCCATCAGAAACTGGAAGACCTGCGGATCGATCTTCTGCAGCTTCTTGTCAACGGCAACGCAACGCACACCTTCCAGCAGCATGGGGCGGACGAAGGCGTGGTAGGAAAGTTTCTGATCGCCACCGAAAGAGGCCAGGATGCCTGCCAGACGTTCTGCCCAGTCGCTGGGGCGGAAGGTGCGGCCTTCGGAGGTGAGTCCCTGGATGACTACTTCATATGGATTGCAAATCATGGTGATTAACCGGAGTGTGCTCTTTAAGGTGTGGTCTCTGTATTTATCTATAGCAAAGACAGTGTTGTTGTATTGGACTGTCTTTGTTGCAAGGCAATAGCGGGTTTACCCGCAATTTTACCTGAAAATCAGATGCGCTTGAATGGCGGTAACGAGGACAACAGTTTTTTTCCGTAACTTTGTTTCACCAGCCGGTTGTCCAGAATGGTGACGCGTCCATAGTCGCGCTCGGTGCGGATCAGCCGGCCAACAGCCTGGATCAGCTTGATGGATGCTTCGGGGACGGTCAGTTCGACAAAGGGGTTGCCGCCGCGCTTTTCTATCCAGCGTGACAGGGTTTTGCCAACCGGGTCGTCCGGCATGGCAAATGGCAGTTTCGCAATGATGACGTGGACGCAGCTTTCCCCGGGCAAATCCAGCCCTTCGGAGAAAGAGTCCAGCCCGAAGATGACGCTGGCCTGGCTATTCTTGAGACGGGTATGGTGGGTTTCCAGCAGTACGGATTTGGGAATCTCGCCCTGAATCAGCAACTGGCTGCGCAGGCTTTCCGGTAATGCAGCCGCGACATCCTGCATCTGCTTGCGTGAGGAGAACAGCACCAGCGTGCCGACAGCTTCGCCGATATCAATCAGCTTGGGCAGCCATTCGACAATTTCCCTGGTATGGCCTTGCGGGTCCTTGGGGCTGGTCAGCATGGGCGGCAGGTAGAGTTCACCCTGCTCGGTGAAGTTGAAGGGTGAGTCCAGCGCCACGCAGCTGACTTGTGGCAGCCATTTCAGGCCGGTTTGCCCAAGCAGCAGATCAAATGCGCCGAGCGAGCGCAGGGTGGCCGAGGTGAGGACTGCTCCGGCGGCACGACGCCACAAGGTGGCTGCCAGGCTGGCGGCCGCACTGACTGGTGATGCCGAGAATAGATAATCACCCTTGCCTTCAATACGGCGGGTGATCCACTTGGCAATGGGCGGCGCACTTTCTTCTGTTTCTTTTTCAAACAGGTCCCACACGGCCATCAGTTGCTCGGCGCGGCCATTGAGAAAGCCGATATCCGCGGCAGCTTTGTCAATTTGCGTGGTGTCGCTGCCTTTTTCCTTGCGCGCCTCGGTCAGCGCATCGTTCAGTGCGGACAGATGTTTGAAGATGGCGCGGGCTGCAATGGCCATGTTGCGCGCTGGCTGTTGCAGACGTTCCGGCAACTGGCCGTCTTCCATCAGCCATGTGGGTTCCATGTTTTCACTGTTGGCGCTGAGGGCTTCCTCGCCGCTGAGCAGCCACAACCATTCATTCAGCGTTTCCATGCAGGCGCTGGCCGCATCCATGGCCTGTGTGGTGATTTCCACCTTGCCGGTTAGCGTTTCAACCCTGGCGGCGGTGGGGGCGACCTTGTCCAGCCAGCCCATGGCCTGGGCCAGCGAGTGTTCGGCCGAGAACTGGTTGATGGCCTTTTTTGCCAGATGGTGCGCCTCGTCAATGCAGTAGTAGCTGTCTTCAGGCGCAGGCAGGATGACGCCGCCGCCCATGGAGACATCGGCCAGCATCAGGTCGTGGTTGGCCACGATGACGTCTACGGTTTCCAGGGTGTCGCGTGCCAGGTAGAACGGGCATTCCGGCCGGTTGGGGCAGGCGGCTTTCAGGCAGCCGTGACGGTCGTTGGTAACCCGGCTCCACAGGCCGTCCTCAATCACTTCTTTCCAGGTGTCGCGGTCGCCGTTCCAGCGCCGGTAGTAAAACTCATCTGCCATGCTGCGCAGGGCTTCTATTTCGCCTGCTTGCGGCTTGCGGTCCCATAAGGCCAGCATCGGGTCCGGGGCCAGCAACTGGCCTTGGGCATTTTCAGCGGTCAGGGCGTAGATGCGCTGCGGGCACAGATAACGGCCACGGCCCTTGGCCAGGGCGAAGGTGAGCGGCAGGCCGCTGTTTTCCACCACGAATGGCAGGTCGCGGTTAACCAGTTGCTCTTGCAGGGCGACGGTGGCGCTGGTGACGACCAGTTTTTTGCCACGAGACCTTGCCATCACGCCACCGGCCAGCAGGTAGGCCAGGCTTTTGCCAACGCCGGTCGGCCCTTCTATCACCGCGATGCTTTCACCCTCACGGTTGGGATAAGCGTCGCCTTGCTTTTCCAGGCTGCGGGACAGGGCGTTGGCGATTTCGGCCAACATGCGCCGTTGTGCCGCGCGCGGGCGAAAGCCCGGCAGGTTGTCGGCAATGGTGCGGTAGTGGTCGCGAATGGCGTCTTTTTCGGCATCGGTCAGCATGGCGGGATTGTACCGCAAGCTGAGGCTGATTTAGCGGCTAAAGCGTCATGGATTTTCGTTTGTGCGCAAATGGTGCTTTGCAAAATGACGACGCACTCAGCTTGTGGATACGATAGCCAAATTCATCAAGCGTGATCAGCAACGGCACAAGCTTCGCGTGAAAGCGGTTGGCTTGTGACAAGAATGGACTGAGACGTTTTGCGTACGCATGGACAGACAAATAACAAGTACGCAGTGTTCTGCACACAGGAGAAATGAGTTGATGACACCCGTTAGCCGCGTTCTGGTGGTAAGCGATGATGCAAAGTGGCAGTCCGACGTTTTGGCCGGGCTGGGTGCCGTGGCCGTGCGGCTGGAAAATCCTTATGGCCTGACATTTATTGGCGCCTCCCGGCTGAAGGAGGCAATGGACATCATCCGGCGTGATGGTGATATCCAGGCCGTGCTGGTGGACAAGCAGTTGCAAGAGAAGGGCCTGAATCAGGCGGCGGTGACGCTGGCCAACCAGATCAGTGATTTTCGCCCGGAATTATCCTTGTATGTATTGCTGATGGATGATGACGAGCGCGTGCTGGTGGAGAATCTGGCCAGCCACGCGGTGGATGGTTATTTCTATCGCGATGAAACCGACTACAACGGCTGGTTCCGTATCCTCACTGCCGAACTGGCGGAAAAGTCTGCCACGCCGTTTTACGACAAGCTCAAGCAATATGTGCGCATGGCCAAGGATTCCTGGCACACGCCTGGCCACGCGGGTGGCGATTCGCTCAAAGGCAGCCCGTGGGTGGGAGATTTTTATGATTTTGTCGGCGAGAACATGCTGCGCGCCGACTTGTCGGTCTCGGTGCCGATGCTGGATTCGCTGCTGCACCCGACCGGGGTGATTGCCGAGTCGCAAAAGCTGGCCGCCAAAGCCTTTGGCGCACGCAAGACCTATTTCGCCACCAATGGAACCTCAACTTCCAACAAGGTAATCTTTCAGACCTTGCTGGCCCCGGGTGACAAGCTGCTGCTGGACCGCAATTGTCATAAATCCGTGCATCACGGGGTGATTCTGTCCGGTGCCTTGCCGGTATATCTGGACTCCTCCATCAACAAGCAGTACGGCATTTTCGGCCCGGTGCCCAAGGCCACCATTTTTGCCGCTATTGAAGCCAACCCGGACGCGCGGGTGCTGATTCTGACCTCCTGCACCTATGATGGCCTGCGTTATGACCTGGTGCCCATTATCGAAGCTGCACATGAGAAGGGCATCAAGGTGATCGTGGATGAGGCCTGGTACGGTTTTGCCCGCTTCCACCCGGCGTTCCGCCCCACGGCGCTGGAGTCCGGTGCCGACTATGTCACGCAAAGCACCCACAAGATTTTGTCCGCCTTTTCGCAGGCCAGCATGATTCATGTGAATGACCCCGGATTTGACGAGCATCTGTTCCGGGAGAATTTCAATATGCATACCTCCACCAGCCCACAGTACAACCTGATTGCCAGCCTGGACGTGGCGCGCAAGCAGGCGGTGACCGAGGGCTACCGGCTGCTGGACCGTACGCTGAAGCTGGCGGAAGAGTTGCGCGACAAGATCAACTCTACCGGGGCTTTCCGCGTGCTGGAGCTGGAAGACCTGCTGCCAGAGGAGATGCGCGAGGACGGCATCCGGCTGGACCCGACCAAGCTGACCGTGGATATCAGCCAGTCCGGCTTTACCACCGACGAGCTGCAACACGAGCTGTTCGAGCGTTACAACATCCAGGTAGAGAAATCCACCTTCAGCACCATCACCCTGTTGCTGACCATGGGTACCACGCGCAGCAAGGTATCCCGGCTGTATGATGCGCTGCTGCGCCTGGCCAAGGAGAAGCGCGCTCCGCGTGCTGTCGGGCGGATGCCGGAGATTCCACGTTTTTCCCGCCTGGCCTGCCTGCCACGCGATGCATTTTACGAAGCCGGCGAGCGCCTGCCCTTGCTGGATGATGATGGCCGTCCCAATGCCGCGCTCAATGGCCGGGTATGTTGCGACCAGATCGTCCCTTACCCGCCAGGCATTCCCGTTCTGGTGCCGGGGCAGGTGATTGACGACAGTATCCTGTCTTATCTGGCGCGTCTGCAAAAGACACAAAAAACCATAGAAATGCACGGACTCGCCGAAGATGGTGGGGAAATGTATGTCAGAGTGCTAAAAGATAGGGAACTTTCGCATTTGCCTGACAGATTGTTGTTTGGCTGAGACCTTGTCAGAATGGTCAATTTCCGATAAATATAACAATTGTCGCAAATATATAAATCCAGTATCCAATTGATACGGTATTGCGACACCAGTTAACTGACTTGAGACCTGCGTGTAGTAATGTGCCATTGCGCATGAAGACACACACCGTGTTCTATGCGCGATGGTCTTTTTTTTTGGAAATCTTACCCATGAAGCAAGTAGGACATTACCTGCAATTCAGCGACCTGAATCACGAGGAGTATCGTCACATCTTCGAGCGTGCCAAGGTTCTGAAGCGACGACACAGCGAAAAACAGCTGTATCAGCCGCTGGTAGGCCGCGTAATGTCCATGATCTTCGAAAAGAATTCCACGCGTACGCGGGTTTCCTTTGAAGCCGGCATGGCCCAGCTTGGCGGTCATGCGATGTTCCTGGACACCAAGACCTCCCAGCTGGGGCGCGGTGAACCTATTGAAGATACAGCACGGGTGCTGTCGCGCATGAGCGATATCATCATGATCCGTACCTTCGAGCAATCGCTGGTCGAGCGTCTGGCCGCGCATTCCAAAGTGCCGGTCATCAATGGCCTGACCAATGAATACCACCCCTGTCAGATTCTGGCCGACATCTTTACCTTCATCGAGCATCGTGGCTCGATCAAGGGCAAGACCGTTGCCTGGATCGGCGATGGCAACAATGTATGCCGTACCTGGCTGCAGGCAGCCAAGATTCTTGGCTTCAAGCTGAAGGTGGCAACCCCGGTAGGTTACGAGCTGACGGTGCTGGATGGCGAACACTACGGCCCGGAACACTTCGAGCCCAGCCATAGCGCCGTCAAGGCCGTGGAAGGCGCCGACCTGGTGACCACCGACGTGTTCACCAGCATGGGCTATGAAGCTGAAAGTGCCACCCGTCTGGAAGCATTTGCCAGCTATCAGGTAAATGCCGAACTGATGAAGCATGCCAAGCCGGACGCATTGTTCATGCACTGCCTGCCTGCCCACCGCGGCGAGGAAGTGACCGCCGAAGTCATCGACGGTCCGCAGAGCGTGGTATGGGACGAGGCGGAAAACCGCATGCACGCCCAGAAAGCCCTGATCGAATATCTGCTGCTTGGTCATCAGTACGACTGAACCGGCAGGACAACCCACTAGATTCGCTGGAAAGAAAACGCATCATGTCTGACATCAAAAAAGTAGTGCTGGCCTACTCCGGTGGCCTGGATACCTCTGTAATTCTCAAATGGCTGCAAGACGTTTACCACTGTGAAGTGGTGACCTTCACCGCCGACATCGGCCAGGGTGAAGAGGTTGAACCTGCCCGCAAGAAAGCAATTGCGCTGGGTATCAAGCCGGAAAACATCTTTATCGAAGACCTGCGCGAAGAGTTCGTGCGCGACTACGTTTACCCGATGTTCCGTGCCAACGCCATCTACGAAGGCGAGTACCTGCTGGGTACTTCCATCGCCCGTCCGCTGATCTCCAAGCGCCAGATCGAAATCGCCAACGCCGTGGGCGGCGATGCGGTATCGCACGGTGCTACCGGTAAGGGTAATGACCAGGTGCGTTTCGAGCTGGGTTACTACGCCCTGAAACCGGACGTCAAGGTGATTGCACCGTGGCGCGAATGGGACCTGCTGTCCCGTGAAAAGCTGCTGGCCTATGCCGAAAAGCATGGCATCGACATCAGCAAGAAAAAGAATGGTGGCAGCCCGTACTCCATGGATGCCAACCTGCTGCACATCTCCTACGAAGGCACCGTGCTGGAAAACCCGGCTGCCGAGCCGGAAGAAGATATGTGGCTGTGGACGGTCAGCCCGGAGAATGCGCCGGATCAGGCCGAATACATTGAGCTGAGCTACGAAAAGGGTGACATCACCGCCATCAACGGCGTGGCCATGACCCCGGCACAAGTGCTGACCGAACTGAACCGCCTGGGCGGCAAGCACGGTATCGGTCGTCTGGACATCGTGGAAAACCGTTACGTGGGCATGAAGTCCCGTGGCTGCTACGAAACCCCGGGCGGCACCATCATGCTGAAGGCGCACCGCGCCATCGAATCCATCACGCTGGACCGCGAAGTGGCCCACCTGAAGGATGAGCTGATGCCGAAGTACGCCAAGCTGATCTACACCGGCTACTGGTGGAGCCCGGAGCGTCAGATGCTGCAAGGCCTGATCGACGCTTCGCAAACCACCGTCAACGGCTGGGTACGCCTGAAGCTGTACAAGGGCAATGTCATCGTTGTTGGTCGCGAATCCAAGACCGATTCGCTGTTCGACCCGAACATCGCCACCTTCGACGAAGACGGCGGCGCTTACAACCACGCTGACGCTGCCGGCTTCATCCGCCTCAATGCCCTGCGCATGCGGATTGCCGCCAACGCCAAACTCAAGCGCGGCTGATTGGCCCCGTGAACAAAACCGCCTTCGGGCGGTTTTTTATTTGGTGCAGTAGCCTGGCGGCGGAAAAGTTGAGAGCCGGACCAATGCGGCGTATCGTAACGACTTTGTTTGTCTGACTGATAGACGTCACGACAAATCATGTGAGCCCACCACTGCATTCATCAAGGAACATCAGGGTGTCTGAAGAGCAATTTACCGATATATCCATGGCCGTGTGCCTGACCGGCCTCATCATTTTCATGGGCTTCATCATCTGGGATCTGGGCAAGAAGTCCCAGGCGGGCAAGATGGGCACCGCCATCCTGTTTCTGGTGCTGGGCTTTGGCGTGGTGGGTTTTATCTTCAAGAACGTGCTGGTGGAGTTTTTGGTGCTCAAGTAAGACAGAGCGGCAGCACCAGGATAAAACGGGTTGGCATGTGCCAACCCGTTTTGCATTTGGATCAGATAAGCCGACAGGCAGTTTCAGCGCTGCGGTGACAGGATCAGGCGCAAGCCCAGTGCGATGAAAATGCTGCCGGCAATGCGGTCCAGCCACTGGCTGGCCTTGGGGGTACGGTTCAGCCAGCTGCCAATGGCACCGGCAAAATAACCCAGGCTGCCAAATAAAACGGCAGCCTGAGCGGTAAAGATCAGCCCGAGAATGGCAGTCTGCCAGCCGCTATGGCCTAGCGCAGGATTGACGAATTGCGGCAGGAAAGCCAGGAAGAACAGTACCACCTTGGGGTTGATGGCATTGGCGATCAGACCCTTGCGAAAGTGTACAGACAGCGGCGTATCATCAACCGAACCCTTGTCGGCCTTCAGGCTGCTGCCCCGGCTGCGGATGGCTTGCCAACCCAGATAAACCAGGTAGGCACCACCAGCAAATTTCAGCAGGCCAAAGGCTGTGGGCGAGGCGGCAATCAGGGCGCTCACGCCCAGTGCGGCCAGCAGGGTATGGGTAATACAGCCCAGCGCGCAGCCCAGGCCAAATGCCATGCCCTGACGTCGGCCCTTGGCAATGCCCAGGCTCAGTACCATCAGGTTGTCCGGTCCGGGGGAGAGGGTGATCAGCATGGCGGCGGCCGTGAAAGCCGCCAGTTGTTCGGGGGTGACGATCATGATTTCTTGCCTGCGCGGGTTAAAACAGCATGATTGAAGATTTGCGCTCAAACGACAAGCGAAATGTGCCAGTGTCATGCCTTGCGAGTACGGACAGGCTAGATGCTGTCGATATCAAGGGCGGCGGGTGACAAGGCGGCATACAGTCTCTAAAATTGCGCCATTGAGCTATTCAGCCTTACAGGATCTCCCATGCCGTCTTTTGATATTGTTTCCGAAGTCAATAAAGTAGAAGTGCGCAACGCCGTTGAGCAAGCCAACAAGGAAGTGTCCACCCGCTACGATTTCAAGGGCAGCGATTCCCGCATCGAGCAGACCGACAAGGACATCACCTTGTTTGCCGACGCCGAATTCCAGCTGGATCAGGTCAACGACATCCTGGTCAACAAATTGTCCAAGCGCGGCGTTGACGTGCGCAGCCTGGAGTATGGCAAGCTGGAGAAGGTCAGTGGCAACAAGGTCAAGAAAGTGCTGACCGTGAAGGAAGGCCTGGAAACCGAGATGGCCAAGAAGATCGTCAAGATCATCAAGGATGCCAAACTCAAAGTGCAGGCCAGCATCCAGGGCGAGGCAGTACGTGTGTCCGGTGCCAAGCGCGACCTGCTGCAAGAATGCATTGCCCTGCTGCGCAAGGAAATTGCCGACGACAAGGAAAATGGCGTACCGCTGCAGTTCAACAACTTCCGCGACTAAGCCTGTTTTCCTTATATGCAGAACCGGCCCACTGTGGCCGGTTTTGCTTTTGCAGGGCGTCCCTCCTACAATACGGCCCTTGTTGAATAGACAGCAACCTGAGTATTGGAATCAGCATGTTACGCATTACCGAATTGAAACTGCCGCTGGATCACAGCGAGGCAGAACTCACCGATGCCATCGTGGCCTTCCTGGGCATCAAGCCGGCCGACCTGAAAAGCTATACCGTCTTCAAGCGCAGCTATGATGCGCGCCGCGGTGTGATGAGCCTGGCCTACATCATCGACATGGAAGTGGAGGGCGAGGCCAAGCTGCTGGCCCGCTTCAAGGGTAATCCCCATGTGCTGCCCACACCGGATACCAGCTATCATTTTGTCACCCAGGCACCGGCCACGCTGCAGAAGCGCCCGCTGGTGGTAGGGTTCGGCCCCTGTGGCCTGCTGGCTGCACTGGTGTTGGCCCAGATGGGCTTCAAGCCCATCGTGCTGGAGCGTGGCAAGAAAGTGCGTGAGCGTACCAAGGACACCTGGGGCCTGTGGCGCAAGAATGTGCTGAACCCGGAATCCAACGTGCAGTTTGGTGAAGGCGGAGCCGGTACTTTCTCGGACGGCAAGCTGTACAGCCAGATCAAAGACCCGCGCCATCTGGGCCGTAAGGTGCTGACCGAGTTCGTCAAGGCTGGTGCGCCGGAAGAAATCCTGTTTATCGCCAAGCCGCACATCGGTACTTTCCGTCTGGTGAGCATGGTGGAAAAAATGCGGGCGGAAATCGAAGCCCTGGGTGGTGAAATCCGCTTCCAGCAACGCGTCACCGACCTGCACATCGACAACGGTCATATCCGCGGTGTGACGCTGGCCGATGGCAGCCAGATCGAGGCAGATCATGTCATTCTGGCGTTGGGGCACAGTGCGCGCGATACCTTCGAGATGCTGCACCAGCGTGGTGTGTTCATGGAAGCCAAACCGTTCTCGGTCGGCTTCCGTATCGAGCACCCGCAAACCATGATCGACAAGGCACGCTGGGGCAAATATGCCGGTCATCCCATTCTGGGTGCTGCTGACTACAAGCTGGTGCACCATGCCAGCAATGGCCGTGCGGTATACAGCTTCTGTATGTGCCCGGGTGGTCAGGTGGTGGCAGCCACTTCGGAAGAGGGGCGCGTGGTCACCAATGGCATGAGTCAGTACTCGCGTGCCGAGCGCAATGCAAACTCCGGCATGGTGGTGAGCATCAACCCGGAAGATTATCCGGGCGGTGCATTGGCCGGTATTGCTTTCCAGCGTGCACTGGAAAGCCACGCCTATGTGCTGGGTGGCAGCACCTACGAAGCACCGGCCCAACTGGTGGGCGACTTCCTGGCTGGACGTGCCTCCACGGCCGTGGGTTCGGTAGAACCGTCCTATCAGCCTGGTGTGCACTGGACCGACCTGTCTACCGCGCTGCCGGATTTTGCCATTGCCGCCATGCGCGAAGCCTTGCCCGAGTTTGGCAAGAAAATCCGTGGTTACGACATGCACGACGCGGTGCTGACCGGGGTGGAAACCCGCACCAGCTCACCACTGCGCATCACCCGTGGTGAGGATTTGCAAAGCCTGAACGTGAAGGGCTTGTATCCGGCAGGAGAGGGTGCTGGCTATGCTGGTGGTATTTTGTCCGCCGGTGTGGATGGCATCCGTGTGGCCGAAGCGGTGGCATTGAATATGGCAACGCAAGCCTGACGATGGGTTCCATGACCTGACAGGCAGCCTGCTTTACGCGTACTGGCTGTCAGGCCGGGTAATGGCTTTACTGTAATCAATGAATACCGATGTTGTTGCCGGGCGCTTCTGCAGAAGCGCCTTTTTTATTGGGATTTTGAATTTTAATTTGTTAATCATAGCGACTGGTAACGGCAGGGTGTGTGTAATGAGAAAGCGATGATGAAACTGCCTTAGTTGACGCCTTATTCTTTTGCAGATATTTCAACCTGTACTAAAGGCTAAGTAGCAGTTATTTGGTAATGCTTGTAGCTGATGATGAGAGTGCTATAAGCAAGATATTTCCCGCCAAATGACTGGGGTTAATGATGAAACTCTCATCAAGATTGTTGATGTCCATTCTGGTGTCAGTGTTGACCATGCTGATTCTGGTTGTAATGGCAATCTGTTTTGAAAAAATGGCAGATCGCAGACTGGATGATGCGTTGAATAATCTGCTGCCATCGGTCAAGGAGCTGAACAGCGCTATTGATGCATTTGTAGAAATGCGCACAGATGCCAATAAAACGCTATTGGTTGATTCTGCTGAAGAGAGAAAAAAATTACTACAGATTTTTCAATCCTCAGCCGAACAACTAAAAAAGGCATTGGACAATTATGAGAAGAATGATTTATATGACCAGCAGGATAAGGTGCTGCTGATTAAGGATAAGGAGGCATTTGATCGTTATAATAAGTCAGTGCTGTCTGCACTGGCGCTAGAGGGCACGGCAACCGGGCGAGCTGTTGCCCTTGTCCATTTTTTGACTGGAGATGTCAAGATGACGGCTGAGGCATTCATGCGCGCTATCCGTGAGCATGTTGCCTACAATATGAAAATTGCCGAGAAAATTCAGCAAGAAGATGAATCAGCCTCGTCGCGTAATGTGCTTGTACTGTCCTTGGTTGCCGGAATTTCTTTTCTGATATTGTCGCTTGTATATTTAAATGTTTATCGGGCCATCGTTGATGGCTTGGCTGAAATGAAATCCGTTATTCATCAGCTAAACCAGGATAAGAACCTTACCGTGCGTCATGTACGACAGGGTAGGGATGAGGTCAGTGATGTGCTGAATACCGTGAATGCGCTGATTGAGAATCTGCATCATAACTTTGGCGAAATGCAGACCAGTGCTCGCGCCGTGATGGTGTCTTCCAGGGATTTCAGTCAGTCAGCCAAGGAGGTGGCCCTGGCTTCCAGTCAGCAGAGTGAAGCGTCTGCCAGTATGGCCGCTTCGATCGAACAAATGACGGTTGCTGTGAACCATATTGCCGAACGAACAACTCATGCCCGTAACCTGGCGCAGGAGGCAGGAACGCTGGCGAATCAGGGCTCGGCCACCATTAGCCAAACCATTCAGGATATCCGTGAAATTTCCCAAGCGGTGGAGAAGTCCGGGGCCAGTATCCGCGAGCTGGAAAACTATAGCAGCACGGTGAACACCGTGGTGCTGGTGATCAAGGATATCGCCGACCAGACCAATCTGCTGGCCTTGAATGCGGCAATAGAGGCGGCCCGTGCCGGTGATCTGGGCCGGGGCTTTGCAGTGGTGGCGGACGAAGTACGCAAGCTGGCGGAGCGTACATCGGTTTCCACGCAGGAAATCGCACAAACCATTCATGCCATGCGTGATAAATCCAGCCAGGCGACCGAGCAAATGAAAGTTGCGGAAGCATTGGCACGACTGGGTGTATCCAGAGCCGATGATGCGGATCAGGCAATCAACAAGATTGGTGATGCGACGGTCAGTACCGTCAAAATGGTAGAGGAAATGGCGATTTCCATTGCCGAGCAGGGGCAGTCGGCCAACAGCATTGCCCATCGCATCGAGCAGGTGGTGCAAATGGCGGAAGCATCTTCCGTCAGTGCCGCGGATGCTGCACGCAATGCGAGTCAATTGCTGACGCTGGCAGAGAGGCAAATCGGCATCATTCAGCAGTACACCTTGTAAATCCGTCGTGAGCACTTGCAGCAAAACGGGCCTTCGCCATCACTGGCAAAGGCCCGCAGGCTTATGGCAAGTAAAGAAGATTTACAGCTTGATCAGGGTGCTCTTCAGTTCGGTGTACTTTTCCAGCGCGTGCAGCGATTTGTCGCGACCATTACCCGATTGCTTGAAGCCGCCGAAGGGGAAGTTCATGTCGCCACCTTCGTCATAGCAGTTCACCCATACCGTACCGGCACGCAGGCGACGCGAAACCTGGTGTGCGGTGCTGACATTGGAAGTCCATACCGCAGCGGCCAAGCCGTACTCGGTGTCATTGGCAATGCGGACAGCTTCGTCGATGGTATCGAAAGTGATGACGGACAATACCGGCCCGAAGATTTCCTCGCGGCAGGTGGTCATGTCCGGGCGCTGGCAATCAAAGGCGGTCGGTTCGATGAACAGGCCCTTGTCGGTATGAGCCGCCTTGCCGCCACAAATCAGGCCGGCACCTTCGCTGATGCCCTTGTCGACGTAGGACAGCACCTTGTCGTACTGGATCTTGTCCACAATGGCACCCATGCTGGTGGCCGGGTCCAGCGGATCGCCCGGATACCAGCCTTGGGCAGCCTTCTTGAATTCAGCCAGGAATTGTTCTTTCACCTTGCTGTGTACCAGCACGCGTGAGCCGGCGGTGCACATTTCACCCATATTGAAGAAAATGCCACCGGCAGCAGTGCGGGCTGCCTTGGCGATGTCGGCGCAGTCTTCCAGCACGATATTGGGCGATTTGCCACCCAGCTCCAGCCACACGCGCTTGAGGTTGGACTGCGCGGCATAACCGGCAATCAGCTTGCCCACGCCGGTGGAGCCGGTGAATGCCAGGCAATCCACGTCCATGTGCAGGGCCAGCGCCTTGCCGACTTCACCGGCACCCGGCAATACTTGGAAAATGCCATCCGGAATACCGGCATCCTTGGCCAGCTGAGCCAGGCGAATGGCCGTGAGCGGCGATTTTTCCGACGGTTTGACGATGACGGCATTGCCGGCCGCCAGCGCAGGGCCGAATTTCCAGCTGGCCATCAGGATGGGGAAGTTCCACGGCACTACCGCAGCCACCACGCCAATGGCTTCACGGGTGACCAGGCCTACCAGTTTGGGGTCGACCGGGGCCACTTCGCCGCCGATCTTGTCGATGGCTTCGGCAAACCATTCCACGCAATACGCCGCACCCGGCACGTCCACCGTGGTGGAGTCGCCAATCGGCTTGCCCATGTCCAGGGTTTCCAGCAGCGCCAGTTCGTCACCATGCTCGCGAATCAGTGCGGCAAAACGCTTGAGGATCTTGCCGCGTGCCAGCGGTGCCAGTTCGGACCATGCACCCGATTCAAAAGCAGCACGGGCTGCCTTGACCGCTGCATCCACTTCCGCCTCGCCACACCAGGCGATGTCGGCCAGCTTCTGGCCGTTGGCCGGGTTGATGCAGTCAAAGGTCTTGCCATCGGCGGCGCTGGTGTATGCGCCGTTGATGAAGGCGCGGCCTTCGATATTGAGTTCGGCAGCAAACTGTTTCCACTGTGCATGGGTACGAGCCATTGGTGTTCTCCTGATGTTATATGCGGTGATCCCGGTTGCTCGTGACTGGCAACCGTCAATCAGAATGTGGGCGGCGAGCTGGCACTGACGATTTCACAGATCTCCTTGCCGGCATTGCGAAAGCGGTGCGGCAGTTTGCTGTCGAAATAGTAAGAGTCGCCCGGGCCCAGGACACGGGTTTCATTGTTGACCGTGAGTTCAATCGAACCGGCAATGACAACACCACCTTCCTGACCCTCATGCATCAGCATGTCAGGCCCGGTGTCGGCACCCGGTTCGTAATGTTCTTTCAGGATGGCAATGTCACGCCGTTCGTGTGCAGTGCCAACCAGTAGCAATTTGATTTGATCATTGCCCAGATTGGGTAAATCCTTGGCCTGATAGAACACGCGTGGCTGTTGCGGCTCTACATCAAAGGTAAAGAATTCGGCCAGCGTCATGGGCATGCCTTCCAGCACTTTCTTCAAGGAGCTGATCGACGGGCTGACGCGATTTTGCTCGATCAGCGAGATCGTGCCGTTTGTCACGCCTGCCCGTTTGGCAAGCTCGCGTTGCGAGAGTCCGAAGCGCTCTCTGACCACTCTCAATCGTGCTCCAACATCCATCTGGCGGTTTCCATCTATGTTAAGAATTTTAGACGTTCCATCATACGGGTTTTTGATCGTATCCTGCATCTGTTGTTGCGTCGCAAAATCAAATTATTTTGCAAGTTTTCGAGTTTATAGCCAGAATCGACCACATGAATCAAGTGCGCTGTGGATTTTTTTAAACATCTGCAACAGTATATTTGATCAAACCTTGGCTTGTTGCAAGAACCGTGGCATGCTGTTTCGTGCTGGTATCCTGCACGGTGACAACATACTTTCATCTGCCCAGTTGTTTCGGCCCTTCAGTGTGGTTTCGAGCCTGGCTGTTCAGATGCGGTATGAATAGCCAGCTGGGATAAGGTGACGTGGTGGCGTAGCTGTTTCCGCTGTCACGACAGCCTTCCTTATGTATGTCAGCAGCAGGCGGTAAGGCAGTAACTGTCGGCATCCGCAAGGCGGACGCCTAAATCGAGTAAACGAGGTCCTTATGCAGCAACCGATCATCGGCATTCCGTGTGACGTCAAACTGGTTAGCGGTTTGCCATTTCACGCGGTTGGCGAGAAATACATTGCAGCTGCCGCAGGTGGCGTTGGTGGTATCCCTGTGCTGATTCCGGCGCTGGGTGAAGATGCACCACTGCGTGAATATCTCAAGTTTGTGGATGGCGTGCTGTTGCCAGGCTCGCTGTCCAATGTAGAGCCGCATCGTTATGGCGGAGAAGCCAGCCGCCAGGGAACACTTCATGATCCGGCACGTGACGCAACCACGCTGCCGTTCATCGACCTTCTTCTGCAAGAAGGCATCCCGCTTCTGGGTATTTGCCGCGGTTTCCAGGAAATCAATGTTGCACTGGGCGGCGAACTATTCCAGCACGTACAGGAAGAGCCAGGCTTTAGCGATCATCGCGAGCCGGATACTCAGAATCTGGATGAGATGTATGGTCTGGCACATGTCTTGCACCTGCAGCCGGACAGCTTGCTCAAGAGCTGGCTGGGGCAGGATGAAGTCAAGGTGAACTCGCTGCACCAGCAAGGTATCAAACGTCTGGCCGACCGCCTGATTGCGGAAGGTGTGGCGGATGACGGGCTGGTGGAAGCATACCGGGTCAAGGATGCCAAAGGCTTTGCCTACGGCGCGCAGTGGCATCCGGAATGGAAGTACTGGGAAAACCCGGTGTCCATGGCCATTTTCAACGCGTTCGGTGACGCTTGCCGCGCGCGTCGTGCCAGCCGCCAGGGCTGAGACGCACGTCATCCAGAGCCGGTTTACCGGCCACTATGGAAGTAGAGGAAAACATGAATCAAATCAATGATTGGCTGCGAGAGCATCGCATCACGGAAGTCGAGTGCATTGTACCGGACATGACCGGTGTGGCACGCGGCAAGATTGTTCCCAAAGACAAATTCGTCTCCGACCCGGAAATGCGTCTTCCGGAAGCGGTGCTGATCCAGACTGTGACCGGCGACTATCCGGACGACAGCATGCTGGACCTGACTGACCCGGACATGGTGCTGACACCGGATCCGAACTCCCTGCGCTTCGTGCCCTGGGCTGCGGACCCCACCGCCCAGCTGATTTACGACTGCTACCGCGCCGATGGCTCGCTGGTGGACGTGGCACCGCGTAGCGTTCTCAAGCGCGTACTGGGCCTGTTTGACGAACTGGGCTTCGAGCCGGTACTGGCACCGGAAATGGAGTTCTACCTGATGTCGCCGAACCCGGATCCGGACATTCCGCTGACTGCGCCTATCGGCCGTACCGGTCGCGCCGAATTCGGCCGTCGTTCTTACTCCATCGACGCGGTGAACGAATTCGACCCGCTGTTCGAAGACATCTACGACTACTGCCATGCACAGAATCTGGAAGTGGACACGCTGATTCATGAAATCGGTACTGCCCAGATGGAAATCAACTTCCTGCATGGTAATCCGCTGGATCTGGCCGACCAGGTATTCCTGTTCAAGCGTACCGTACGTGAAGCGGCATTCCGCCACAATATGTACGCCACCTTCATGGCCAAGCCGATGGAAAACGAGCCGGGCTCGGCCATGCACATGCACCAGAGCCTGATCGACAAGAACACCGGCAAGAACGTGTTCACCAATGAAGACGGCAGCCCGTCCGACATCTTCTTCCACTTCATCGGCGGCATGCAGCACTACATTCCGGAAGTGATGCCGTTCTTCGCGCCGTACGTGAACTCCTTCCGCCGTCTGAGTCCGTACACCGCGGCACCCACCAATGTGGAGTGGGGCTACGATAACCGTACCGTCGGCCTGCGCGTACCGCATTCTTCCCCGGCGGCCCGCCGCGTGGAAAACCGTGTGCCCGGCGTGGACGTGAACCCGTATATCGCCATGGCGGCCACCCTGGCCTGCGGCTACCTGGGTATCGTCAACAAGATCAAGCCGCGTGAGCCGATGTCCACTGATGCTTACGAGTTGCCTTTCCAGTTCCCGCACGGCGCGGAAGAGTCGCTCAAGCGTCTGGCCGCCTGCCCGGATATTCCGGAAGTCATGGGCCCGCACTTTGTGAAAATGTACCTGGGCATGAAGGAGAAGGAATTCTCCGAATACTTCCGCGTCATCAGCCCGTGGGAGCGCAAGTTCCTGCTGTTGCACGTATAAGAAGAAGCTTCAGGTGAGTGCTGCCGGCCATCGCTGACCGGCAGCCGGCATCCGGCATGCCGGATGTCAGGGTAGTGGCAGTTGCAACGGACAAGCAGATTCCGCCACCCGTCAGCCGGGTCTGGCCTGGAAAACATCATGTTGCAGCCTGAGGCTGGTCGATTCCGGCCAGCCCAACAATAAGCCCCCAGAGGGCTGGAGAGATAGTAGAGAGGAAGCTTTTATGCAGAACCAACGTACTACGACCGAATGGCGCGAACTGGATGCAGCACACCATCTGCACCCGTTTACTGACACCAACTCGCTGAACCAGCAGGGTGCACGTGTCATCACCAAGGCAGAGGGTATCTTCCTGTACGACTCCGAAGGGAACAAGATTCTCGACGGCATGGCGGGCCTGTGGTGTGTCAATATCGGTTATGGCCGCAAGGATCTGCCGGAAGTAGCCAAGCAGCAGATGGAACAGCTGGCTTACTACAATACCTTCTTCAAGACCACGCATCCGGCGGTGGTGGAGCTGTCCCACCTGTTGTCCGAAGTGGCACCGGAAGGTTTCAAGCACGTTTTCTACACCAACTCCGGCTCTGAGTCCGTCGATACCATGATTCGCATGGTGCGTCGCTACTGGGATGTAAAGGGCAAGAAGGACAAGAAAACCCTGATTGGCCGCTGGAACGGCTACCACGGTTCCACCATCGGTGGTGCCAGCCTGGGTGGCATGACTTACATGCATGAGCAGGGCGATCTGCCGATTCCGGGCATTGTGCATGTTGAACAGCCGTGGTGGTACAAGCATGGCAAGGACATGACGCCGGAAGAATTCGGCCTGGCCGCCGCCAAGTGGGTGGAAGACAAGATTCTGGAAGTGGGTGCCGACAAGGTGGCCGCTTTCGTGGGTGAGCCTATCCAGGGCGCGGGTGGCGTGATTGTGCCGCCGTCCACCTACTGGCCGGAAATCCAGCGTATCTGCCAGAAGTACGACATCCTGCTGGTTGCCGACGAAGTCATCTGTGGCTTTGGTCGTACCGGTGAATGGTTCGGTCAGCAGGTATTCGGCTTCAAGCCGGACATCTTCACCACCGCCAAGGGTCTGTCCTCCGGCTATCAGCCGATTGGCGCGGTATTCGTCAACGAGAAAGTGGCCACCACGCTGGCCGAAGGCGGTGACTTCAACCACGGCTTTACCTACTCCGGTCACCCGGTGGCTGCTGCTGTGGCACACGCCAACGTCAAGGCGCTGCGTGACGAAGGCATTGTCGATCGCGTCAAGAACGACACTGGTCCTTACATGCAAAAACGCTGGCGCGAAGTGTTCGGCCAGTTCGAGCACGTGGATGATGTGCGCGGCGTGGGCCTGATCCAGGCGTTTACCTTGGTCAAGAACAAAGCCACTCGCGAGCTGTTCCCCAACTTTGGTGAAATCGGCACCATGTGCCGCGACATCTTCTTCAAGAACAATCTGATCATGCGTGCCTGCGGCGACCATATCGTGTCCGCACCGCCGCTGGTGATCAGCAAGGAAGAAATCGACCAGATGCTGGAAACCGCCGCCAAGTGCATGGTGGAGTTCGAACAGCAACTGAAGGAACGCGGGCTGGTCTGATCCGCCGGCAGTGTTCCATCCTCATGCAGGCTACCCACGGGTAGCCTGCATTTTTATTTGCAGCAGGCATGGCAAGATGGCAGCGAGGCATAATCAGCGCTACAAAAGATAAAGACGGGCGCGCTGCAAGCAAGGCATGCCATGCTATTATTCGTGCTGTCATGGCCTTGTCAGGTGCTTGGCTGCTGGTGTTGCTGACAAGGAAAGCAGGCTCACGGGCCTGATGTCTGTGCCGGTGGTGGCGGGGATGCCTGAGTCGGACAGCACGTGACGGAAAATCGAATCGCGATAATCACAATTACAGGATCAAACCAATGTTTGTCGGAATCGGCTACCTTCTTCTCCTCGGCTGCGTGCTGGGGGGCTTTGTCGCAGCAGGGGGTCATCTGGGGGCGCTGATGCAGCCTCTGGAAGTGGTGATGATTGCCGGTGCAGCGGCCGGCGCTTTTGTGGTCGCCAATGGTGGCGCTCCCATGAAAGCCACCATCAAGGCCCTGCCTACCGTATTCAAAGGCTCACCCTACAACAAGGCCTTTTACATGGAGCTGTTCACCTTGCTGTTTGAAATCCTGTCCAAGGTGCGCAAGGAAGGCCTGATGTCGGTCGAGGCTGATGTGGAAAATCCGGAAGCCAGCCCGGTTTTCTCCAAATATCCGGCGGTGCTGCATGATCACCATGTGGTCGAGTTCATTTGTGACTATCTGCGGCTGATGGTGGGCGGCAACCTGAACGCCTTCGAAATCGAAAACCTGATGGATGTGGAAATCGAAACCCATCATCACGAAGGTGAAGTGCCGATCAGTGCCGTGAAGGGCCTGGCCGATGGCTTGCCGGCTTTCGGTATCGTGGCCGCCGTGATGGGGGTGGTGCACACCATGGAATCAGTAGGCGCACCGCCATCCGAGCTTGGCATGCTGATTGCCCACGCGCTGGTGGGTACTTTCCTCGGTATTTTGCTGGCTTACGGCTTTGTGGCTCCGCTGGCCACCATTCTGGAACACAAGCTGGGTGATGGCACACGTGTATTCCAGACCATCAAGGTAACTTTGCTGGCCAGCCTGAATGGCTACGCGCCTCAGGTTGCCGTGGAATTTGGCCGTAAGGTGCTGACTTCGACCGATCGTCCTTCCTTCAAGGAACTGGAAGACCACGTCAAGCAGGCCAAAAAATAAGCGAAACAGGGTTGGATCATGGCTGACGAATCGCAACGCCCCATTATTGTCAAACGCATCAAAAAAGGCGGGCACGGCCATCATGGCGGTGCCTGGAAGATTGCCTATGCCGACTTCGTGACCGCGATGATGGCGTTCTTCCTGCTGATGTGGCTGCTTGGTTCTGCTTCGCAAGGCACGCTCAATGGCATTGCCGAATACTTCAAGACGCCCTTGAAAGTAGCCATGTCCGGTGGCGATGGTGCCGGTGATGCCACCTCGGTGGTGAAGGGCGGTGGTAATGACCTGACCAAGAAGGCCGGTCAGGTCAACAAGAGTAGCAAGGAGCAGGAGCGCAAGGTACTGGAAAAGCAGGCGCTGGATAATCTGCAGCAGAAAATCCAGTCCAGTGTCGAGCAAAGCCAGGTGCTGAAGGACTACAAGAACCAGATGAAGCTGGAAATGACGCCGGAAGGGCTGAAAATCCAGATTGTCGATGAGCAGAACCGTCCGATGTTTGATTCGGGCAGTTCGCGCATGTTGCCGCATACCCGCGTGCTGTTGCAGCAACTGGCCCAGCAACTGAACCAGCTTCCCAACCGCATCAGCATTTCCGGCCATACCGATGCCACACCGTTTGGCAATGGACAGAATGGTTACAGCAACTGGGAGTTGTCGGCTGATCGTGCCAATACCGCCCGGCGTGAGCTGGTAGCAGGTGGCCTGCAGGACGACAAGGTGATGCGCGTGGTGGGTGTGGCTGCGGCCAATCCGCTGATCAAGAGCAATGTCTTCAGCCCGGAAAACCGGCGCATCACCATTGTGGTGCTCAACAAGGATGCCGAGCAGGCCATCCAGAACGACGGGGTGAAGCCGCCGCTGAATCAGGAACCCATCGGTCCGATCGGCCCGGCGGAAGCCGCCCCGGCCAAGGCAGAATAAGTCCGCATGCGCCTGGGCTTGTTGCGCCATGTGCTGCTGCAATTGCTGGCGGCTTTGCTGGCCTGGTTCTTTGTCGCACCGGTGGTACAGCCGCAGGCCTGGGCTATTTTGCAGGCGATGTTTGCCGTGTTGCTGGCTTATGTCTGGCGCTTGCCAGGCTGGCAGAAGTTTGCGCATGGCTTGTTTGTGCCTGCGGTGGTTCTGTTGCAGCAACTGGGTTTGCCTGCCTGGGTTTATCTGTCCGGCCTGCTGTTGACGCTGGCGCTGGGACGCAATGCCTTGACCGAACGGGTGCCGCTTTATCGCTCAGCCCATGAGGTTGCAGAAAAGCTGGCTGCTTATCTGCCGCAGGATGCCCGGGTGCTGGAGGCTGGTTGTGGAGATGGCCGTCTGGCCATGCAGCTGGCGGCGCTGCGTCCCGATCTGCACATCCTGGCCCTGGAAAATGCCTGGGGTAGCTGGTTGATGGCGTGGTTGCGCTGGCATCTTGCCCGTCGTCCGGCCAGGCTTGAGTTCGGCTGCCGCAGTTTCTGGAAGGAGCACTGGGGGAGGCACGATGTGGTCTATGCCTTTTTGTCTCCTGCACCCATGCCGCGTGTTTGGCAAAAATTCCTGACCGAAGGTGCGCCCGCCAGCGTGCTGGTGAGCAATACCTTCACGGTTCCCGATGTCCAACCTGATAGCCGGATTCCGCTTGGCGGACCGCTGCAGAAAGAATTGCTGATCTGGTGCCACCCTCATGGATCTCGCTAACTGGTTTCAGTCCATCTCCGAACGACGCTGGCCGATTCTGCCTGGCACGCTGGAAGGTGTCAGGGACGCCTGCGCTCGTAACAACGATCTGATCAGTTTTACTGATCTGGCTAATCTTTGCCTGTCCGACCCGCTGCTGCTGTTCGACCTGTTGCGGGTGGTGGGCGGTTCGCGGGCCTTGCAGCGCAATGAGTCCATTCCTTCGGTCGAGCAGACTCTGATGTTGATGGGGCTGGAGGCGGTGGTGGGGCGTTTTGGCAAACTCACCGCCATGCACATCATTCCGGACAAGCTGGATGCCGAAGTGGTGGAGGCGGTGGAAGACTGGCTGGGCCGAAGCAGGGTGGCAGCGCTCATCATCAAGGAATGGCTGTCCATTTCCGGCGAGCACAAGGTGGAAGACTGCTTTGTCGCTGCGCTGATCTACAACCTGCCTGCCTGTCTGTACCTGATTTACCGCAACCAGTTGCCGGACAAGCCCTTGCTGCAAGAAGTGGCCGACCATTTCGAGACAGACTATTCCAAGTTGCTGGAGCAGTTTGTGCGTGCCGTCCCGCTGCCTGTCGGCCTGCTGACCTTGCTGGGCGGTGGTGCGCCAAGCAAGCGCAAGCAATTGCTCAAGCTGGCGGTGGCCACGGCCAATACCCTGGAGCAGGGCTGGTGGCGCGGGCCGTGGAATGTCGGTCTGGACGTGGTGGGCAAGCTGATCGGTATCAGCCAGCAGCAGGTCTATCTGGGGGTGGTCCAGGCCTGCCTGACGGTTGCGCGTCAACCGCGGGCACCGGCCTATACCTACCCGGCGCGGGCCTTGCTGTTCATCGAGGGCGAATACAAGCGGCCTGAAATGAAGAAGGCCGTGGCGCTGACCAGCCCGGACCAGCTGGAACAAGGCATCCGCGAATCGATCCGGCATCTGTCCAACGACCTCAAGTTCGAACGCGTGCTGTACTACCGCTACGACCACGACAGCCACAGCCTGCGTCTCAAATACCAGGTGGGTCTGGCTGAGGGCCATGCCCTGCGCAAGCTGGCGGTGGAGCTGGAACCGGGCACCTTCTTTGCCTTGCTCACCAGCAAGGCACAAAGCTTCCACGCACCGGAGAGTGTGCGTAATCAACTGGTACGAAAATACCAGGATGACTTTTTCGATCATATCGGTGATAGCGAATTCGCCATCATGAGTCTGTACCTTGGCCATCGTCTGGTCGGGGTGTTCTATGTGGACAATGGCCGCAGCGGACGCGTGATTGACGACACCAGCTACCACCGCTTCAAGGAACTGGTGGCCAGGCTGACGCCGCACCATTGATGCATGTTGTACACCGTTAAAACCATAAGCTCGCCCCATAACGACGAAATCAAGCAGCTGACCCGGCTGGTGCAAAACAGCCGGGAGCGACGCAAGCAGGGTGTGATGGTGCTCGAAGGCATCCATCTGACTGCTGCGGCGCTGGATGCAGGGCAGCCGCCGCAGCGCCTGTACCTGAATGAAACAGCCGGCACCCATCCCGAAGTAAATGCCTTGCTCACCCGTTTGCCTGCCGCTGTCACCGTCATCATGCTGCCTGAAAGCATCATGGCCAAAGTGAGCGCGCTGGCCAGCCCGCCCGAACTGCTGGCACTGTGCCAGCGTCCATGTCCGCCCCGGCCTGCGCCGGATGCCGCGCGCGTGGTGCTGGAGGACATCCAGGACCCGGGCAATCTGGGCACCATCCTGCGTTGTGCTGCCGCTTCCGGCGTGCGTGAGGTGCTGTTGTCCAAGGGCTGTGTCGATGTTTACTCGCCCAAGGTGTTACGTGCCGGCATGGGCGCCCATTTTGTGCTGCACATTCACGAACAGGTGGATCTGGCAGCGTCACTGACGCAATTTTCCGGCCGCAAGCTGGTGACTTATCTGGAAGGCAGCTCTTCCTTGTATAGCCAGGATCTGACCGGCCCGGTGGCGCTGGTATTCGGCAATGAGGGCGCTGGTGTCAGCCCGGCCTTGCTGGCCTTGGCCGATGCCCGGGTTCGTATTCCGATGCCAGGTCATGCTGAATCCTTGAACGTGGCCATGGCAGCAACGGTCTGCCTGTTCGAGCGGGTGAGACAGCAAGAATCGCAGAAACCATGCTGAAGTCGTGGCTGGCCATCTGCCTGTGTTATGGCTTCGCCTTGCCGGCCACGGCTGCTGCGCTGCAATCGGTGGCGGTGGATATCGGCCACAGCCTGCAGGCTCCGGGTGCGCGTAGTGCCAGCGGTCAGACCGAGTTCAGCTTCAACCGGCGTGCCGGTTTGCTGTTGGCTGGCATGCTGCGCGAGCAGGGTGTGGATGTCACCGTGATTGGTGAGCAAGGCAATATCAGGCAATTGACCGATCGCACCCAGCTGGCGCAGGGGCGGCAGTTATTGCTTTCGGTACACCACGATTCAGTCCAGCCGCAGTATTTGCCGGAAGCAGGGCGTTTTCAGGGCTATTCCCTGTTTGTGTCACGCAAGAACCCGTTTGCTGAAACCAGCCTGGCCTGTGCCCGCCAGATTGCCCTGTCCTTGCAAGAGGCGGGTGAACGACCCACCTTGCATCATGCCGAGCCGATTGCCGGCGAGAATCGCCCGCTGGCCGATGCCGCACTGGGCATTTACTGGTTTGATGACCTGGTGGTACTCAAGACCGCCAGCCAGCCAGCAGTGCTGATTGAACACGGTGTGATTGTGAATCCACAGGAAGAAGTCCGCCTGTCATCGCCCCTTGTGGCTAGTCGTATGGCGCGTGCCATTGCTGCCGGTGCCTTGCGTTGCCCGCTGGCAGAGTCCAACAAAAAGCCCTGATGCGCCAGGGCAGCAGGGCTGCTGTCGGGGTGCTCCGGCTTATTGCAGCTTGCTGTTCATGCAGCCTGCACTCTTGCACTCGCGCTTGCGATCATTGATGAACTGCAGGCGATCAATGGTGGTGCGGGTGGCGCAATCCAGATTGACAAAAAAGCCACGCGAATCGCTGTAGCTACAGTCGGCATTGCGCTGGCGAATCCAGTTCAGCTGTCCGGCCTTCAGCAGTTTTTTGCCATCGGCATCCAGTTGCTTGGCCAGTTCTCCATAACTTTCGTTCAGGTCCTTGTCTGCCTGGCTGTACACCTTGTTCAGGCAATACAGGCCGTCAAAGTCGTTTTTGGGTTTGTCACAGGCAGAGTTGGCCAGTGTACTGGCGCTC